>JBDSFL010000520.1:0-8146 GCA_039919545.1 Thermoanaerobaculia bacterium
CGCAGGCTCGTCGTCCGCCCTCGCAGCCGGGCAGGATCCCACCCGCCCGACCCCTGAGGCCGCCGAGCAGCACGTCACGGTCCCCTCGCTCCCGGGCGAGCCGAACAAGGAAGGCACCGTGCGTGCCGACGGACAGATCCAGACCGACGCGGCGGGCTACCCGAGGAACGACGCTCGTCCCGTCGTCCCCGCCACACCCGGAGGGCCCGCGGCGGCTGAACCCACGCGCAGCGGGCCCTTGCGAAACGCCCCCGCGCCCGGAATGCGACCGCCCGCGAAGATCGGGGGGGCGAACGCGCCGGTCACGAGAGAGTCGGCCGTGACCTCAGGAGCTTCCGGATCGAGCAGCTCCGCGACGCCCGGCCGCAGCACGTTTCTCGTGAAGGGAAAGATCAGGGGGTACGAAAACGGGAGGTCGATCCGCATCGCGCTCTCCCGGTCCGGCCGCGTTCTGAGCTACGTCCTGTCGCCGGACGCGGTGACGCCCGGTGATCTGAAGGTCGGAGACGTCGTGACCCTCCGCATCGTCAACCGCGGAAAAGCGCGCGCGGTCGATCTCGTGGAGCGCGCCGCTTCCCGGCGCTGAACCGGATCGTCAAAGGGGCTCACCGTCAGAAGTGAGCCTGGGTCTTGTGCTCGCCGCTCTTCCCCTCGATCGACGGGAAGGGCGGCAAGATCGCCATCGCCGGAATCAAAACTTCCTGTAGCTCCGCGACGCTTGCATATCGCTTCATCGGATCCTTCTCGAAGCAGCGTTGCAGGATCACGTCCATCGCGCGCCCCTGGCTCGACCCCCCCGGGAGGCGATACGAATCGTTCATCGTCGCCAGCATCATCTCGCGCACCGACCCGCCGTTGAACGGTAGCCGGCCCGTCAGGCTCTCGACCACCAGGATCGCGAGGGAGAAGATGTCCGTTCGCTGATCCACGTCTTTCCCCGACACCTGTTCGGGCGACATGTAGCCGATCGTGCCGAGGATCGTCCCCGGCATCGTGAGGCTCTCCTGCTGGGTCAGGTCGAGCAGGGTCACCTTGGCCAGGCCGAAATCGAGGATCTTCAGCGTGGTCTTGCCGGCCTCGTCCTTGCCGAGCAGCACGTTCTCCGGCTTGAGGTCGCGATGCACCACACCCGCCGCGTGCGCGGCCTTGACGCCCTCCAGGATCTGATCGAACCAGGCGGCCGCGAGGCGGGGCTCGATGCGCCCGTTGCTGCGGATCTCCGAGCGCAGCGTCACGCCCTTCACCAGCTCCATCACCAGGAAGGCGCCGTCGGCGCCCAGCGTGCCGTAATCGTGCACCGAGATGATGTTGGGGTGGTTGAGCTTGGCCGACGCGCGCGCCTCCCGCTCGAACCGCTTCGTCGCGGCCCGGTCGATGAAGAGGTGGCCCAGCACGATCTTCACCGCCACCGTGCGGTCGAGGCGCAGGTCGCTCGCCTCGTACACGGCGCCCATGCCTCCCTTGCCGATCAGCCTCTCGAGCCGGTAGCGCCCCTCCAGAGTGCGCATCACCGGCAGCGAGATGCTCAGCTCGCGTCCCGGCGTGCGGCAGCGCTCGTACGAGCAAAGCTCCTGCGTCCCCTCGAAGCAGGTGCCGCAGTCGGGACACTCCTTCACGAACAGGCTCTCGTCACCGACCCGCGACAAAATTTCGCGTCGGTAGCGCTTGTCCTTTTCCACCCGCTCCTTCAACGCGCCGTTCTCGTACACGATGGCCATCTGCCCCGCCACGGCCTGGAGCAGACGCTTGTCGTTCGCTCCGTACGGCTCCTCCGAGCGCTTCTCTCCCAGGAGCAGGAGGCCGACGAGGCGGCCGTCCCCGCCCGACATCGGCACGATCAGCGTGATACCCAGCTCCTCGAGCCAGGCGTTTTCCTCTTCAGGCAGCTCGAAGGAGCGCGGAAAGGGCACCTCACAGGGGGCGTCCTCGCCCTGCATCCGCTTCAGCAGCACCGCGTCGTCTGCGATCCGCACGTGGCGCGAGACCTCGCCCGAGGAGTACGCCAGCACCTGGGAATCCCGCTCGCGTTCGCGCTCGAACACGTAGAAAGCCTTGGGGTGGAGCGCCGCCTCCAGCTCCTTGCTCACGAGGCGCGACATCTCGGTCAAGGAATCGAGCTTGGTGATGTCCTGCGTGAGGCCGAGCAGGATTCGCTCGCGGTCGTAGGCCTCACGGAAGAACTTGCGATCCAGCCAGTCGCGCATCGGCTTGCGGAAGATCAACCCCGCCGCGGCGGCGGCTGTCGCATAGAAGTAGAGGCTGTTGTGAAACAGGATTTCGCCCACCGTGCGGTCCCGCTCGCCCACGAGGCGGATCGCCAGCAAGACCACCGGGATCGCCAGCACGAGATGCAGGAAGTTTCGCGCGAGCAGGTACTGCAAACCGCGCCGCACGACGACGTTGATGTCGAAGAGCCGGTGCTTGACGATCGCCGTGCCCGTCGTGAGAGGCACGAGGATGAGCGCGAGATTCGCGAACCGGTAGAGCACGCCGACGAAGAGGTCGGCGCCAGCCCCCTTCACGCCGAGCGCTCCGAACACCGACGAGACGACGAGGAAGACGAGCCACGGGGAGAGCCCGGCCAGCGAGCCGAACGCGAGCCAGGTCATGCGCCGGCGCTGATCGGGCTCGGTGACGAGACGGTAGTTCCGCGTGATCGCCACGCAGATCGCGCAGAAGGCCAGGATCGAATACGGCGTGTCCAGGCCCGTGATCCCGTGCAGCACCGGCAGGAGCGTGAACCAGGACGCGCCGTCAAACGGGGCCATCTGCGAGGAGATCCGCATCAGGACGGTCCACGCGAGATAGAGCACAACGCCCCCGAGCACCAGTGCCCGGCTCACGGCGAGCCCGAGGCGGCCGATGCGCATGCCGGGCGGGAACCGAAGGTAGAACGCGTGCGCGAGCAGGAGATGCAGCGGGTTCGAGTTCGGGATCAGGAAGTAGAAGGTGGCTTCGAGCGAGCTGAAGAAGGTGAAGAGACTCGACATGGCCACGCGCAGGATGGTGAGGGAGCCCAGCAGGAGCGCCATCGAGCCGAGCCGCACGATCGATTCGCCCGGCTGCAGCAGCCCGATGACGACCGCCGTGCCGAGGAAAAAGAGCCCGACGAGCAGCATCGAGCCCAGGTAGAAGCGGTCGCCGGCGCTCCGCGGCAGGTGCTCGATCCGCTGCATGAAATGGAAGGCCGGGCTCTGGCCCGGCTGCGGGTCTTTCCGCAGGGCGTCGATGCGGAAAACCCATTCGGGCGGCTTCCCGCGGAACGCATAGCTGACACCGATCCGGCTGACGCGCGTATCGCCGTCGATCGAAAGGATCCGGTCGCCGGGACGGACCGCTTCGCCGCCGGGACCCTTCGGGTCGATCCGGGAGACGACGTTCCCCTCGGGCCGGTTCGTGCTCGACCAGCCGAGGTTCTTCCGGAGGCCCCCGTGACGCACGAACATGACCGTTCCGAAAACATAGCCGGCGAGCACCCAGAGGCCCGCGATCGAGATCACCCAGACATACGGGTGTCGTGTCAGCCGGTCGGGACGCCGCATGTCGGGTTCCGGCGATTATCCTCCGCCGAAAAGAGTGCGTCAGGCCTTGGGGGAAACGGGTTCGATGGCCGCCAGCTCCATGCCGTCCATGATCGGACCCATCGGATCCCACAGCGCCATCACCTCGGGCGTCGTGTGTGCGCGCGTCGAAGCCTCGCCATCGATCCAGGAAAAAATCTCCACGATGAAGACCTTTCCCGAGCGCTTGTTCGTGGCGCGGTACACGATGGCCGGCTCCTCCGTTGCGAGCCCCAGGCTGCGGAGGGTGGGCCAGTGCTGCTGCACCAGCACGAGCAGCTCCTCGGCCTTCCCCGCCTTCGGGCGGTAGGTCACGAGCATCTTCACGGGGCCGCTCACTTCACTCATGGTTCTTGATTCTCCTATGGACCCCGAGAGGTTAGCAGCGGAGCGACAGGCAGCTCAGGCCTCCGTCCATCTTGCGGAACTCCGACATCGAAATCGTGATCACGTCGTACCCCGCGGCGCGAACGAGCTCCGCGGTGTGCGGCAGGCCTTCGGCCAGCAGCACGTGGCCGTTCACGCGGACCGCGTTGCCGCCGTATTCCTCCTTCGAGGGAACCCGGATCTGGTCGAAGCGCGCGACCTCCGGCATCATCGCGAGGGCCTCGATCGTGAGCAGCCAGCCCGCGGCATGCAACGCGTTCTCGCCGAGCCACGACAGCCCGCTCTTCAGGTGCAGGATGGAAGGCACGGCGCGAATATCCACGAACGACGACGTGAAGCCGTCCTCGGCCAGGAACGCGGCCAGCTGACGCCCGCCGTCCTCATTCGTGCGATGCGAGATCCCGATGAGCACGTGCGAGCCCGCCTCGCAGATGTCGCCGCCGTCCACCGTGCCGGGCGCCATGATCTCGCGCTCGCGGCGGCCCAGCGTCCGGATTGCGGAACGAACCCCCTCCACCTCGCCGCGCCGGCTCTCGGCTCCCGGGCGGGTGAAGACGACGCTCTTCGGCGTCAAGACCGCGGTGTCCTCGACGAACGTGGAGTCGGGGAAACGATCGTCCGCCGGGAGCCGCGTCAGGGCGAGGCCGCAGCGCTCGAGCGCCTCGCAATAGGCCTCGTGCTGAACGAGGGCCAGGGCGACATCGGGAACGCCGAGCTCGGCGCTCGTGAGGCCGTCGGCGAAATTGGGGGCGGGAGGGCGGACGATGGCTCGTGTGAATTGCACGCCGGCGATCGTAGCAGCGAGGCCGCCGGCGCGATGCCTTCGGCCGGGCGCTTCACTGGAACCTTGCCGTGGCGAAGTGCCAGTAGCCGTCCGCGCGCGGCGTCCAGGCGAGATCCTTGGACGTGTAGGCGCAGTCGGAAGGGTGCAGGATGGGGATCGCGAGGCGCTCCGCGGTCACGCGGGCCATCACGCTCCGGAGCCTGCTGTTCCTCGAGGCGGCGTCCAGCTCCCGGCGCGCGCCCTCGATCTCGGCATCCAGCTCCGGCACGGGACAGGCGTCGTAGGAATAATTGATCTCGCCGTAGCCCATGCGGCGGTCTGCCGTGTGCACCCAGCGGTCGAGAAATTCCTGAGCGTCGGCGCCGCGGCAGCTGAAGCGCAGGATGTAGAGCGAGCCCTCGTGCGCGTCGAGCGCCTTGAAATAGGCGTCCTCCGGCAGGCTCCTCACGTTGGCGCGAATGCCGATGGCGGCGAGCCCCTCCACGACCGGCTCCGCGAAGCTGTTCATCAGGTCGCGCACCACCAGATCCACGCCGAACCCGTCGGGGTACGGAGTTTCCCGCAGCAAAGCGCGCGCTCGAACGCGATCGGCCGGGGCCGCCCTCAGGGCCGGATCGAAGCCCAGCACCGAGGGAGGGATGAGCTGCGTCGGCACGAAGCCCAGGCCGCGCTGTGAGCTCAGCACCGCCTTGCGGTCGATGGCGAGGTCGATCGCTTCGCGCACGCGCCGGTCGAGGAACGGATTCGTCCGCCCGCCGCCGGGAAGTCGCACCCCCGACGTCTCGGCGCCGTGCAGGTCGAAGCCCAGATACGTGATCGTGAGGCTGGGCTGGGGATGCGCGTCGGCCTCCTTGCTCGCACGCTGAAGGAGCGGCCCGCCCGGGATCGGCTCCGCGCCGAAAAGGAGGCGGCTGCCGGGGGTGATGAAAGGGGCGGCGAGAGGATCCCCGTATCGACGCGGCACCACGACCACGTTGGTGATGCTGGCGACGGCGCCCCAGTGCTCGGCGAAGCTCGCGAGCGCGATCGAGGTCCCGGGCTTTCGAGAGAGCACGCGATAGAAGCCCGTGCCGCACGATCCGCCGTCGAAACCCGCATCCCCCTTCTGCTCGACACAGGCCTGCGAGGCGATGTACACGTCACGCAGCCGGGCGCAGAGAAATGCATCCGGATGCCTCATCTCGATCCGGACGCGATCCCCGACGAGCGCCCGCGCCTCCACGACGTCGGCCAGCGCCTCCCGAAGGATCGACTTCGGATGATCGCGCGCCCGGAGGATGCTGAAAACCACGTCCTCCGAACGCAGCACGCCGCCCGAGTGGAACGGAATGCGCGGGCGCAGCTGGAACTCCCAGCTGGTCTCGGACGGATTCGACCAGGAAACCGCGAGCTGCGGAACGAGGGTCATCGAGGGGTCGACCGTGATCAACGTCTCGTAGACGTTCGAGAGAAGCGACTGGGTCTGCCACAAGGCGCCCGCGGCATGCGGGTCGAGCCCATCGACGTCCCGGCCCGCGAGCACGACGAGCTTCGCCGGGGAGGCAGGCTCTCGGGCGCACGCGCCGAGGAGGAACGTCACCCCCACGAGCGCGGCCGCCACCACGCGAGAGCGCCGACCCGGGACGAGAGCATCGATCATGGAGTTACGGGCGATGCTATCGGGATTCGGCGCTCCCGGCCACGGGCGAGGGCAGGGACTGCGCCGCGAGCATGTAGGAGAGGTCGTGGCCCGGCGCGGTCACGGTGCGGGATCGGAACGATTCGGAGCGCCCTTGCCGGACGCGACGAGCCTTCGCGGCAGCGGGCCCCCGAACCTCCTCAGCGTTCGCGTCAGCTCGAACGAGACGGACCGATTCTTTCAACGTGCCTCCCAGGTTATTTCGGATTCTCCAGGTCGCACGTGCGTCTTCAATTCACGGGCCAGTCTTCATGGCGCGAATGCTCGAAATCGGTCGGGACAGGCGGGCCCACGGCGGGCGCCGGCGGTTCATCCGGCGCTGGTTCGTCGTCCTCCAAAGCCGGTTCGGCCGCTTCCTCGCGAAGGCCGAGCGCGGTGAGAGCCAGGCGGTTTCGCCGCCTTCTCTTCACCGCCGCCAGGATGGCGAGCGTCGCGATGCCGAACCAGAGCGCCGCGGTGCTGGCCACGATCGGGAGCCAGCGGCGCCACACCGTCTGGCGCTCGTAGAAGCTCTCCCCCACGTCGATCAGGGTGGCGCCCGTCGCCTGTCTCAGCGCCTCCTCGAACGAGAGCCCGCGCGCCACGCGCGAGAGCAGCGCGCGCGGCAGCCCGTTCCCGTGGCGCTCGAGCAGATCCTGCACGAGCGCTCCCGACAGCGCATAGGCGCGTTCGACCGTCACGCGATCTCCCTGGAATTGCGTGTCGAGCTTCCAGAGCGGCACCCTCTCCCCCGAGAGCAGCCCGAGCCCGAGCTGCGTGCGATCGCGAAGCCCCCAGGATCGGCCCGCCATCATCGCGAGCCCCTCGTTGAACCAGCGCGGCACCTCGTGCCCGGCGCTCGCGCGATAGAGCAGCACGTGCGCCACCTCGTGCGCCAGCACCTCCTCGAGCGCGCCGTCCGGATAAGACGGCGTGCGCCCCGTGAGGAGCACCACCGCATCCGACCGCCCATCGGTGTAGCCAGAGACCCAGGCGGGAACCCCGCGCGCCAGCGGCGACGACTCGGGCGCGAGCAGGACGCGGATCGGCGCCCCCGCGTCCGTCAGGCCCATCAGCTCCATGAGCCCGGGAACCCAGGCGTGCTCGCTCTCCAGCCCCGAGGCACGCGAAATACCCCGCTGGTCGTCCACCACGAGGCGCACCGGGGAACCTGCGAACAGAGCGGACGCCAGGGCTAGAATTCCGCCCAGCAGGAGACCCGAACCAACTCGGAAGCACGAAAACCTCATCTGATCTATACTGCCCTCGTTCGCCCTTTCGATCTGACGCAAGCGGACCGAGAATACGAATAGGTCCCCGTCGACTCTCCCCCTGTATTTCACCACTATCTACGAGCCAGACCTCGTCCCTCGGACGGGGGACAAACAAGGAACCCCATGAAGCTTTACGTTGGAAACCTCTCTTACTCGGTGAACGACTCCACTCTCCGCGCGCTGTTCGAGCCTTTTGGCAACATCGAATCCGCTCGCGTCATCTCTGACCGCGACACGGGCAGCTCGAAGGGCTTCGGCTTCGTCGAGATGTCTGATGCCGACGCTCAGAAGGCGATGTCCGCCCTGAACGGCCGCGACCAGGATGGCCGCGCCCTCAAGGTGAACGAAGCCAAGCCCCAGGAGAACCGCGGCGGCGGCGGTGGTTACGGCGGCGGCGGCGGCGGCGGCCGCAATCGTTACTAGTTTTTCTTAATACCCGTCATACCGGCCAGGAGGGGTAACCCTCCTGGCCTTTTTCTTTGGA
>JBDSFL010000100.1:0-2500 GCA_039919545.1 Thermoanaerobaculia bacterium
GTACCGGCGCCGCTTCACCGGGCTGCAGGGAGCCGGCGCGCGCCCGGTGCGGAAGCTGAGGGCCACGCAGTCGAGCGAGCTCGTCCTCGGCGCCGTCTTCAGCGAACCCAACCTCCTGGACGGTACGCTGACGCTCCTCCGCCGCGTGCGGCGGCCCTGGACGGGGGCCGAGCGGATGCGCTTCTCGCTGCTCCAGCCGCTCATCACCCAGGTGCTCGAGGGGGCGGCGCGCGCGGAGGTGGACAGCGGCGCGCGCGAGCGGCTCCTCGCCGCGGCCGAACGCGCGGACGCGCCGATCCTGCTGTTCGATGCGTCCGGAACGATCCTCTTCGCCAACCAGGCCGCCGACGCGCTCCTCTCGCACCAGACCGAGCAGGGACTCTCCGTCCTCTGTGACGACCGTCGCTCCACTCCGCTGCTGTGTCATCTCATGCGCCTGGCCGCGGCCGAGCCGCCGGTCGCCAAGATCCGGCTCGCCCTCACCAACGGCCGTTCGCTCGACGCCCGCATCGCCACCGTGCCGGTGAGCGGCGACGATCCGCCGGTGCGCATCGTGACGCTGCGCGAGCGCGCGGCCCTGACGCTGGAGGACGTTCGACCCCAGCTCTTCTCCCGCGGCGTGTCCGATCGTGAGTCGGACGTCGTGGCGTGCGTGCTCCAGGGAATGCGCAATGCGGAGATCGGGGCGCAGCTCTTCATCAGCGAGTACACGGTGAAGGACCATCTCAAGCACGTGTTCCAGAAGCTGGGGGTGGAATCGCGCGCGGGGCTCATCCGAAATCTCTACGCGGCCCCCGCGCCCGACGCGCTCTCGCCCGGCGAGCAAGCCCTGCCGCCGGCGGTCTCGGCACGCTCGCGCCGCGTCACCTGACGCCGATTCCGGAACCGGATCCCCGGCCCGCTCGAGGAGCTCTCCACCGGCAGAGGCGCCGTGTCGCCGGACGGCTGGCTGGAAGCGTCTCGCCGTGGTAGGTTCGCCCGCCTAAAACACAATGTTTCGACTCAAAAAGCTCGACATCCACGGTTTCAAGTCCTTCGTCGACAAGGTCTCCATCACCTTGCCCAGCCGGATCACGGCCATCGTGGGCCCCAACGGCTCCGGGAAGTCGAACATCTGCGACGCCGTGCAGTGGGTCCTGGGCGAGCAATCGGCCAAGGCGCTGCGCGGCACGACGATGGAAGACGTCATCTTCAACGGCTCCGCTCGCCGGCGCCCGCTCGGCATGGCCGAGGTCTCTCTCACGCTCGAAGCCCGTGGCGGAGACCACTGGGCCGAGCACGGCGGCGAGGTCGTCATCACCCGCCGCGTCACGCGCGACGGCGAGAGCGACTACATCCTCAACGGCAAGCGCTCGCGTCTGAAAGACGTGCAGGATCTGCTGATGGGCACGGGCCTCGGCGTCCGCGCCTACTCCATCATCGAGCAGCAGAAGATCGACCTGATCCTCTCCACGAAGCCTCAGGACCGCCGCCGCCTCATCGAGGAGGCCGCGGGAGTGTCGAAATACAAGGTGCGCAAGCGCCAGGCCGAGGTGAAGCTCGAGGAGACGCGCGCCAACCTGCTGCGCCTCAGCGACATCGTCTCGGAGATCGAGCGCAACTGCACGTCGCTCAAGCGCCAGGCCGGTCGCGCCGCGAAATGGAAAGAGCAGGCCGACGTCCTGTCGGGGCTCAAGCGCAAGCTCGCGCGCCTGCGGGCCGACCGCCTGCAGGCCGGCCTCTCGGAGGCCGAGGCGGCGCTCTCACGCGCAACCGTTGCTGAAGCCGCGGCGCTGGCCGCGATGGCGCGCACCGACGCCGAGCTCGAGGATGCGATCCATCGCGGCGATGAGGACGAGCGCGTGCGGCGCGAGCTGAGCGAGGCGCTCGCCCAGGCCCGCGAGGCGCTGCTCGAGGCCGAGGCGGCCGTGAAGGCCGTGGAGCGCGAGCAGGAAGAGAGCCAGGCCCGCAAGGAGCTGCTCGAGCTGCAGCGGCGCGAGGCCGAGGGCGAGCACCTCCGCTCCGGAGAGGAGTCGGCCCGCGCGGGCCGCGTGCGGGAAGAGGTCGAGGTGGAGCTGTCGGGAGCCGAGGAGCGCGCGGGCGCCACGGCCCAGGCGCTCGCCGCCGCCAGCCGCACCGAGAGCGAGCTGGCGACGCGCCGCGAGGCGGGTCGCCGCGATCTGCTGAGCGCGGGAGCCCGCGCGGCGGAGGCGACGAACCGCGAGCGGGAATCCTCGCTCCTGGTCGACCGGCTCGGCTTCGCTCTGGCAAAGCTGGAAGAACGAAAAGAAAAGGCCGCGCTCGCGCTCGCCGAGCGGCAGAAGGCCGCGCAGGCCGCCGTGGAAGCCGCGCAGATCGCCGCCGAAGCCCTCGAGGAGGCGCGCGCGCGCCTGGACGAGATCGGCATCGGGCGCAAGGCCGCGGAAGAAAAGCTCCGTACCCTCAAGAGCGAGCGCGACGAGGCGATGTCGGCATTTCACGCGCTCGACCGGAAGATCGCCGCCCTGGAGACGACGCTCGC
>JBDSFL010000106.1:0-7195 GCA_039919545.1 Thermoanaerobaculia bacterium
CGAGAGCGCCGCGATGACCTCTCTCGTATCGACTGCGCGGCGCGTTCGGCGCCCGCCGATCTCCGGGCACGGGGCCTGTCGAAGCGCTCAGACGATTCGTGAGAGAGCCGGACGAAACGAAAGGAAAAGAGCGAAGAGCCCGTCGAAAGGGGGTGTCCTTCCGGCGACCTTGGGAGGAGATGCATCGCCGAGACCGTGAAGCAGCCCAACGGATAGGGCATCTCCGGACAAGAGGCGCGGGCAGACCGCGCCGCTCGCCCGGAAGGGCACCCCCTTCCGGCGGGCGTCTCCAGCAACGGAGAGTTGGTGCTCTTCCCTTCCGGCGGGCGTCTCCAGCACGAGCAACCCTCCGAGCGTGCGCGCCGAAGTTCGTCGGTGCGCGACGTCGTGGCCCGTGATCGCGGAACGCTTCCTCTCGCCAAGCGAGCCGTCGGCCTCAGACCTCGGGCAGAGGGTCCGTCGGGCGGCGCACGCGCCCCGGCCATGTCGTCAGCGCAACGCCCGCGAGGATCAGGAGCGCCGCTCCCCCGGTGCGGGGTCCCGGCCTCTCGCCGAGAACGAGCCACGCCAGGGTTCCCGCGATGAGCGGCTGGATGTACACGAAGATCGCGGCGGTGGAGGCGTCGGTACGCGCGAGCGCCCACGCGTTGAGGAAGTAGGCCAGGACGGTCGCGAAGATGACGATGGCGGCGATGGACCACGCCGCGGCGGCGGATAGCTTCGAGGGCTCGAACGTCCTCAGCGCGGGGATCGCGAAGAGCAGGATCGGGAGCGCTCCGTAACGGAAGAGCGCGGCGATGACGCTGATCGCCGAATGCTTCGCGAGAATGTCGCGGGCGCCCACCAGATACATCGAGTAGCAGAGGCAGTTCACGGCAATCAGCAGGTCGCCGGCCAGGCTGCCCGCGCCCACGTACGTCCTGCCCACGCCGAGCAGGAACAGGATGCCCAGGAATGCGATGGGCACACCGAAGATTCGCCGTAATCCGGGTCGCTCTCGTCCCGAAACCACCCCGACCAGCACGGTGAAAGCCGGGATCGTCGCGACGATGAGCGAGGCGTGGATCGCGCTCGTGCGAGCGAGGCCCGAGATGAAGAAGATCTGGTTGCTCACGATGCCCAGCATCGAGAGCACGAACAGCGTGAAGTGCTCCCGCCTGGAGAACGGCGGCTCGTCGCTCGAGGCCCAGCGTGCGGCCAGCGAAAGGAAGATTGCTCCGAACGCCGCGCGGAATGATGCGACGACGAGCGGCGAAACCTCGCGCATGGCGATCTTCCCGAAGATCGGAAACGTCGCGAAGAAGATCTGGACGAAGAACAGCGCGAGAAGCGCGCTTTTCACGTCGGGCGCCGAAGAAGCGGGCCGGCCCTGCGGCCCGCTCCGCTCCGTTTCAGGGGACAACGGGGCGCGTGGCGACGAGGGCGGGCTCGACTCCTGATGGAGTCGTCACCTCGAGCGTGGTCTCGGGAGCCGCGAACTCGCGCTTCACGTAGCCGAGGGCGACCGTCTTGCCGAGGATCGTCGAGCGGGTCACGCTCGTCACCGCCCCGATCTTCGTTTCGCCGGCGCGGATCTCGGCTCCCGGCACCACCTCGGCGTCGGGCGAAAGCACCAGCGGCACGAGCAAGCGGTTCACGTGGCCGTAGGTCTTGATGCGCGCGACGATCTCCTGCCCCATGTAGCAGCCCTTGTTGTACGAGATCGCGTTGCGCTCGAGGCCGGCCTCGTTCGGCAGCACGGTCTCGTCCAGCTCACGCCCCCACCGGGGAATCCCCGCCTCGATGCGCGCCGTCTCGAGCAGCTCGATGGGCTCGGCATGAGCCCCGGCCTGCTCCAGCCGGGCGACGAGCTGCGCCGCGTGCGAGCGCTCGATCCTCAGATCCACGCCCACCGCTCCACCGCGCGATTCATTCACCAGAAGTGCAGTCGTTCCCTCGTCCAGATCGAGCTGCTGATGCCAGTGCGATTCGGCGGGCAGGTCGCGCACGCCGAGGCTGCTGAGGATGCGCGGTGTCTCGCGCCCCTCCAGATGGAGAACCGCCGTACTTTCAGAGAGGTTCTCGATCGTCACGTCCTGGTAGAAGACATATCCCTTGAGCAGCGCCGTGAGCGGCTCGGCCAGCTGCGACTCCGTGTCGAGAATCAGGGAATCGGCGACGCACAGGACGGTGAGGTCGGCGCGCATCTTCCCTTTCGGGGTCAGCACGGCCGCATAGCAGCCGGTGCCTGGCTTCAGCCCCTTCACGTCGTTGGTCACGAGGCCATGCAGGAACTCCGCACGGTCTTTCCCGCGCAGCACCAGCGTTCCGCGCCCCACCAGGTCGAACAATGCGCAGCCCGGGGTTGCGGCCAGGACGGTTGCCGGAGAGAGGGAAGAGGGGGATTCCTGCACGGGGCCGATTCTCGCACGCAGGTTAGAATCGAACGGTTTGGTGACGCTTCACGTCGCCAGGCCGGAGAATTTTCAATGACAGAACCAGCAGCCGCTCCGCGCAGGCGGAGACGTGGAGGCGGGCGAGCCCGACCGGCGGGCTCCAAGGCCGAGCCCGAGGTGATCGAGGTCCCCTTTCCCGAAGCCGAACCTCCCATCGCGGCGCAGTCGCCCATGCCGATGCCCAGCTATGTCGAGAACGTCGGCTCGGCCCCGCAAGGAAACATGAATCAAGAAGAACAGCGACTCGCCCTCTTCATCGACATCGACAACGTGGTCATCGGCCTGCGCGACACGGGCCACGCCAAGTTCGACGTCAAGCTCCTCGTCTCGCGTCTCCTCGAGAAGGGGAAAATCGTCATCAAGCGGGCCTATGCCGATTGGAGCCGCTACGCCGAATACAAGCGGGCGTTTCACGAGTCGGCTTTCGAGCTGATCGAGATTCCCCAGCACCGGATGACCGGCAAGAACTCGGCCGACATCCGGATGGTCGTCGACGCGATGGATCTGGCCTCCAACAAGGAGCACATCAACGTCTTCGTCATCGGTTCGGGCGACTCGGACTTCTCCCCCCTCGTCTCCAAGCTCAAGGAGAACAACAAGCAGGTCCTCGGCTTCGGCGTGAAGGGCTCCACCTCGGAGCTCCTCATCGAGAACTGCGACGAGTTCCTCTATTACGAAGACCTCGTGCGCGAGAAGTCGAAGGTTCCGACCGTCTCCGGCGTCTCGGAGAAGGCTGCCGAGGCCTTCGCGCTCCTCGTCGACTCGATGCTCGCCCTGACGCGCGAGAACAAGGAAGTGCTCTGGGGCTCGATGGTCAAGCAGACGATGCAGCGGAAGAACCCGAGCTTCAACGAGTCGTACTACGGGTTCCGGGCGTTCTCCGACCTCCTCGAGGCGGCCGAGAATCAGAAGCTGATCGTGCTGAAGCGGGACGCCAAGAGCGGCTCGTACATCATCGCGGGCTTCGGCCCGGGCAGCGGCGGGGCATAGTTGAATCGAGGGAACCCGCGGCCGGGTTCCCTCGAGCTCCCTCCCCGCCCTTTCGGAGGAACCCGCGGCCGGGTTCCCTCGAGCTCCCTCCCCGCCTTTCGGAGAATCACCAGCGTATCCTCTGAATCGGAGCACGAAGTCTTCGATCTGGAGCAACGCCGCGATGCCTCCCCAGGAGCGGGCGCGGCACACGACTTGAAATCTCTCCCATCGACACGGACGTTTCCCCCGTGTCAGGAGGGTGCCATGTTTCGTCGCTTCGTCGCCCCGGTCCTTCGTCTCCTGGCCTTCATCGCCATCCTGATGATCCCGCTCGTGCTCGCGGCCATCGCGCAGGGCTCGCCCGAACCGGCGCAGCCCTCCTCGCTGGTCACTCTCCGGAGCGTGGTACTCGGCGAGAAGATCGACACGCGATACCCGCAAGGGGCACGCCTGTCGGCGAGCGCACCCGCGACGCTCGTCGAGAGCCGTGGCGGGCGCTTCCTCGTGGAAGCGCTCCCCGAGATCGCCAGCTCGCCCGTGCGCGGCTGGGTCGACGCGACGGCCTTCGTGGTCCTGGATGATCCGTCCGAAACCACACAGCGTCTGCTCGAGCGGGTGCAGCTCCTGGTGAATCAGGGGGATCGCCCCGTCCTCGCCGCCGCCTACCTGCGTGAGGCGCTTCGGCGCGATCCAGCCAGCATCGACGCGTGGCGCCTCCTCGGCGCGGTGGGCGAGCGGCTGGCCGAGTCGAGCCGCGGTACGGGCGAGGGGTCGGCTCCCGCGAACGTGAGCCTGGCGGTGCGCTGGGGCGTGCGCTTGATTCCGTCGGCCGATGGGAAGAAGTATCGCTACGACGGCGACGCTTTTCGCCGCCTGATCGCGCTCTCCCCTCCCGCCGAGATCGCGGAGGAGGCGCGTATCCAGCTCCTCACGAAGTGCGGCATCGAGGTGGACGCCGCGCACCCGTCCGACCTCGTCGCGGCGGCGATCCGTGAAAAAGACCTCGCCGAGTTCCTCGCGTCCTTTCCCTCGTCTTCCCGCCGCGTCTCGTTCCTCGTCGAGCGGGCGCGCCTCCTCTCCGCGCTCGCGGAGGGGGCGGTTCGAGCCGGAGCCGGCGACGTGGCCGAGGCGCATCGCGAGGCCGCCATCGAGGCCGCCTCGGAGGTCTCGTCCACGGCCACGGATGCGGGGCGCCGCCGCACGGCCGACCGGCTGATCGCCCGTCTCACGAAGTCGTTCCCGCGCCGCACCGAGAACGAGCGTCCGGTCGTCTCCCCCGCGGGCTTCAAGGCCTCCTTCGAGAAACGCGGCGGCCGCTCCTTCCTCGTCGTCACGCGCGCCGACGGCAAGCCCGCGATCCAGCCTCATCCCGTCTCGGTGCCCGACGCCACCACGCTCGCGTTCGATCCCACGGGAACGAAGCTCGTGTGGGACGAATCGCCCACGCAGGGTCGCCGCCGCACGCGCCTCCTCGACCTCACCCGTGCCAAGCTGATCGAGCCGGGCGCCCAGGCCGAAGCCGAGCTGCTCGGCACGGCGACCGAATCCGCGGCGGATCGCTACACGACCTTCATCGGATTCTCGCCGGACGGCCGCTCGCTGCTCATCGTCTCGGAGGGCTTCACCACCGACGGCACGCGAATCCCGCGCCGCCACTTCCTCTGCGATAGCGAGGGGGGGCGGCTCCCGATCCTGGTGGAGCGCCCCTTCTCGGGGCCGAACACGATCGACTGGGGCCGCCTCGCCTCGGCCGACAGGATCAACGGGTGATGGGGCGCGGCCCGGGCAGCTCGTCGGTCATCGGCCCACGCGCTGCCCGGGCATGCGAAACTCGGCGCTTGTCCGGACGCCGCTTCGCCGCCCTCCTCGTGCTCCTCCTCCCGGTCGTCCTGACGGCCGGGCTCGGCGTCGGCGCCGGCTACGCGATCTCGAACCTGATCCGCATCCCCAAGGTCTCCGATCTCGCCACCTATCGCCCCGACATCGTCACCGAGATCCGCGCGGCGGACGGCTCCACGATCGCGCGCTTCGCCATCGAGCGGAGGGTCCTCGTCGAACGCAAGCAGATCCCCGAGGTCATGGTGAGGGCGCTGCTCGCCGCCGAGGACGCCCGCTTCTACGAGCACGGCGGCATCGACCTCATCCGCATCGGTGGCGCGGTGCTGAAAGACCTCGCCTCGCGGCGGCTCGCGCAGGGAGCCTCCACGCTCACGCAGCAGCTCGCGCGCTCGGTGTTCCTGAGCCCCGAGAAGTCTTTCGCCCGAAAGCTCAACGAGATGTTTCTCACGGTGGAGATCGAGAAGCAGTTCTCGAAAGACCAGATCCTCACCATGTACCTGAACCAGATCTACTTCGGGCACGGCAACTATGGCGTCGAGGCCGCGTCCACCTGGTTCTTCGGACATCCGGCGAAAGACCTCACGATCCCCGAGGCCGCGCTGCTGGCGGGAATGATCCAGCGTCCCGAGTACTACTCGCCGGTCCGGAACGTCACGGCCACGAAAGGGCGCCGGGATTTCGTGCTGAGGCGCATGGCCGAGGAGCGATACATCGACAAAGCCGCGTGGGCCAAGGCGGTGGCCCAGCCCATCGAGCTCTCGCGCTCGGCGCGGGAATCGATCGTGGGGCCCTTCTTCTGCGAAGAGGTGCGGCAGTACCTCGAGCGCGCTTATGGCGATCGCGGCCTCTACCGGCAGGGGCTGAAGGTCGACTCCACGCTCGATCCCCGCATCGAGCTGTGGGCTGAAGAGGCATTGCGCTGGGGGCTGCGCAAGCACGACCGCCGCTTCGGCTACCGCAAGCCTCGCAACCTCGAGGCCGAAGGAATCGATCCGGACAAGTATCGCGATCCGTCCTGGATCGAGCTCGAGAGCGCGGCCACGGGCGCGAAACCCGACGTGCTGACCGCGGTCGTGCTCTCGACCACGAAGACGGGGCTCGAGGTGAGGATCGGCCAGAAGCAGTTCACAGTGCCCGCCGCCGCGTACAAGTGGACGCGCTCGGACGCTCCCGGAAAAGCCTTCAAGCGCGGAGATCTGATCCTGCTCGAAACAGCCGCGGGCGACGACGGCAAGGAAGATACGTTCGTCTCGCAGGATCCGGCCGTCGAAGGTGCCGTGGTCGTGCTCGAGAACGGCACGGGAGCCGTGCGCGCGCTCGTCGGCGGCTACGACTTCAGCCGCTCGAAGTTCGATCGCGCCGTCCAGGCGCTTCGCCAGGTGGGCTCCGCCTTCAAGCCGCTCGTCTATCTCACCGCGATCGAAGCGGGCTTCACGCCGGCGGACACGGTGCTCGACGCCCCCATCGCGATCACCATCGATCCGCGCAAGCCGGCGTGGCAGCCCCATAACTACTACAACAAATACAGCGGCATCGTCACCTATCAGCACGCGCTCGAGCAGTCGATCAACGTGCCCGCGGTGAAGGTGGACCTGCTGGTGGGCACGAGAAAGGTCATCGAGGTGGCACGGCGGCTCGGCATCAAGCAGAACCTGCTCGCCTACCCGTCGCTAGCTCTCGGCTCGTTCGAGGTGACACCTCTCGAGATGACGGCAGCCTATTCGGCCATCGCGAGCCAGGGGCTCTTCTACACACCGCGCCTGGTCGAGAAGATTCGCGACAGCGAGGGCGTCACGCTCGAGGAGAACCCGCCCGAACCGAAGGAGGGAGTCTCCCCCACCTCCGCGTTCGTGCTGCTGGGCATGCTGAGGGGGGTCACGCAGCGCGGCACGGCGGGCGCGGCCGCGAAGCTGCAGCTGAATCTCGCGGGCAAGACGGGCACCACCAAC
>JBDSFL010000535.1:0-2871 GCA_039919545.1 Thermoanaerobaculia bacterium
ATAGGAAATTGGCCCAGCTCACGACTCACAAAACGGAAACGATCACGGCCTATCGGCGCCATGACGGCGATACGGGCTCGCCCGAAGTGCAGGTTGCCCTCCTCTCTGCGCGGATCACCGCACTGACCGACCACTTCAAGGCCCACGCCAAGGATCATCACTCCCGCCGCGGACTCCTGCAGATGGTCGGCCGTCGCCGCCGCCTGCTCGATTACGTGAAGAAGCGTGATGCCGACCGCTACCGCGCACTGATCGAACGCCTCGGTCTCCGTAAGTAGTCTTCGCGTTTCGAGGGGCCCGGGAAGCAGGCGTCGTTCACGTCTTCCTCTTCAGGAATGACGAACACCCGGCTGCATTCCGGGTCCATCTGACCGTCCGGTCTGGGCCTCGAAAGGATCTATATGCCTGAGTCCGTCTCCATCGACCTCGGGGGCCGTGCCCTCTCCATCGAAACCGGCAAGATCGCTCGACAGGCCGACGGCTCGGCCGTCGTCAAGATGGGCGACACGTGGGTTCTCGTCACCGCCTGTTACACGAAGGAAGCGCGAGACATCGACTTCCTGCCGTTGACGGTCGAGTACAAGGAATACCAGTACGCCGCCGGCCGCATCCCGGGCGGGTTCTTCAAGCGGGAGGGGCGCCCCACCGAGAAGGAGATCCTCACCTGCCGGATGATCGACCGGCCCTTCCGGCCGCTGTTCCCCGAAGGCTTCAACCACGAGACGCAGATCGTGTGCATGGTGATGTCGGCCGACGGCGAGAACGATCCGGACGTCCTGGCCATCAACGGAGCCGCGGCCGCGCTGGCCCTGAACCCGATTCCGTTCCAGGCCACGCTCGGCGCCGTCCGCGTTGCCCGGATCAATGATCAGTTCGTGTTCAACCCCACCGCCGCCGAGCGGAAGCTCTCGGTGATCGACCTCGTCGTCGTCGGCACCGCCGATGCCGTCTCGATGGTCGAAGGCGCCTCGCAGGAAGTCTCCGAGGCCCTCATGCTCGAGGCGATCCTCGCCGGGCACGAGCAGGTGAAGAAGATCGTCGCCGAAATCGACGGCATGAAGAGCCGCCTCAACATCGTCAAGGGCACGTTCGCCTCGCCCGAGCCCCTCGCCGCCGACTTCGTCAACGCGGTGCGGCAGCGCTGGGAAGGCCCGATGATGGAGGCCCTCACCCACAAGGGAAAGATCGAGTCGTACGCCAAGATCAAGGAAGTGAAGAAGTACGGCGTCGAGCTCATCCCCGATACCGACCTCGACACCCGCAAGAAGGCCAAGCGCGCCCTCTCCGAGCTGGTCGAGACGCTCACGCGCGAGACCATTCTCAATCAGCGCCGCCGCCTCGACGGCCGCTCCTTCGACGAGGTTCGCCCCATCACCATCGAGGTGGGCATCCTCCCCCGCACGCACGGCTCGGCGCTCTTCACGCGCGGCGAGACGCAGGCGCTCGTCACCGTCACCCTCGGCACCTCCGACGACACGCAGCTCATCGAGGATCTCGAGGGCGAGTCGGAGCGGAACTTCCTGCTCCACTACAACTTCCCTCCGTTCTCGGTGGGCGAGGTCAAGCGCTTCGGCTCCCCCGGCCGGCGCGAGATCGGGCACGGCCGCCTCGCGTGGCGCGCCATCGACGCCGTCCTGCCCGAAGACAAGGCCTTCCCCTACACGATCCGCGTCGTCTCGGAGATCCTCGAGTCGAATGGCTCCTCCTCGATGGCCACCGTATGCGGCGGCTCGCTCGCCCTCATGGATGCAGGCGTCCCCACGGCCGCCCCGGTCGCGGGCGTCGCGATGGGCCTCGTGAAGGAAGGCGACAACTGGGCCGTCCTCACCGACATCGCCGGACAGGAAGACCACTACGGCGACATGGACTTCAAGGTCGCGGGGACCCGCAAGGGCATCACCGCGCTCCAGATGGACATCAAGATCGCGGGCATCTCTCCTGAGATCTTCGCGGCGGCGCTCGAGCAGGCGCACCGCGGCCGCATCCATATCCTCGACGAGATGGAGAAGACGCTCCAGGCCGCGCGCCCCGAGCTCTCGGCCTTCGCGCCGCGCCTCCTCACGATTCTCGTTCCGGAAGACAAGATCCGCGACGTGATCGGCTCGGGCGGCAAGACGATCCGCGCCCTCCAGAAGGAATACAGCTGCAAGATCGACGTGCAGGACGACGGCACCGTCACGGTCGCCTCGTCGGATCTCGGCACCGCTCAGAAGTGCCTCGAGGCCATCAAGGCCCTCACCACGGTTCCGGAGATCGGCACCGAGTACGAGGGAACGGTCAAGCGCGTCGAGCCGTACGGAGCGTTCGTGGAGATCCTGCCCGGCCTGGACGGCCTCGTCCACATCTCCGAGCTCGCGCCCGGCCGCGTGCGCGAGACGACCGACGTCGTCAAGCTCGGCGACAAGGTGAAGGTCAGGATCATCGCCATCGACCCCGTCAACGGGAAGGTGAAGCTCTCGCGCCGCCAGGCGCTGTCGCCCGAGGAGAGCGCGGCGGAAGCCGAGCGCCTGGGCCTCACCGCGGTGGCCGCGGGAGACCATGAGGGCGGCGGCGACGATCGCCCGCGCAGCTTCGACCGCGGCCCGCGGCGCGACGGCCCCGGCGGCGGCGGTGGTTTCCGTGGCGGCCGCCCGGGTGGCGGCGGCGGCGGTGGTTTCCGACCGCGCTGATCGAATCCAGATCTGGTTCCGACGAAGGCGGGAAGCGACGAGCTTCCCGCCTTTTTCTTTTCCGGGAAGAAATCTCTAGACTGAAGTTCCCGACAACGAATGGCTAGAACCTCAATGGTTTCAATGGGATAGGCTTTGTTTGTCCTGCATTTTGTAGCCATGTAAATAGCTTGACGGTAGGGAGTAACTGGCTCAGACTGTA
>JBDSFL010000141.1:0-11727 GCA_039919545.1 Thermoanaerobaculia bacterium
CAGGAATCCATCCGGCGTCAGCGCGACGCCTCGCGGCGAATGCAGCCGAGCCGCCACGGCCGGCCCGCCATCGCCCCCGTCGCCAGCGGACCCGGTGCCGGCGACGGTCTCGATCACGTTCGTCGAAGCCGCAATCCGGCGCACGGCATGATTCCCGCTGTCCGCGATGTACAGGTCGCCACCGGGACCGACACAGATTGCCCGAGGTTCGTTGAAGCTTGCCTGTGACGCGGCGGCGCCGTCTCCGGCAAACGCCGGAGTGCCGGTTCCGGCGATCGTGGTGATCACTCCCGTGCCAGCGGCAACCTTCCGGATGCGGTGATTCAGCGAATCGGCGATGAACAAATTCCCCGCGGCGTCGATCGCGAGCCCGCTGGGTGCTGAGAGCTTCGCCGAGGTCGCGGGACCTCCGTCACCGGAGAATCCGGGAGCCCGATCCGACGCGAGGCCGGCCACGGTGGTGATGACGCCCGAGGGATCGACGCGCCTCACGAGACTGTTCTTTGTATCGGCGATGTAGATCGTCGCCCCGACGAAGGCGATCTTCTCGGGCTCGTTCAGTCCCGAGAGAATCGCGGCGCCGCCGTCGCCCGAGTAGCTTCCCGTGCCGTTTCCCGCGACGCTCTCGAGAAGGCCGAAGTCCGAGAGGACGTGGATCCTGTGGTTGTACGAGTCGACGACGAAAAGCCGGCCCGCCGGCCCGATCGCCACGCCGAAGGGGACTCGAAGCGCCGACGCGGCCGCGGGCCGGCCTTCGTCCGAACCTCCGCCGGCCACGGTGAGGATCGACTGTGCAGCGGACGTTTCCGCGAATGCGGTCACGCCCATGACGGCCAAGGCGAGAGCGGCTCGAGAGAATGGGTTGAGTGCTCTGGACTGCATCATCCGATTAACGAGTCCTTTTTTTGCGAATCGTCGCGCTCGACATGAGGACTAGAACCCCGTCTTGAACGGATCCGGAGGACCCGGAGTCGAGAGCACGAAGATCTTCGGGCTGCTCGACACGTTGTCCACGACGGTGGCCAGCGCGATCACCCGCCCGGACCCGGAGACGACACGCGCCGTCACGTAGACGTCCGAGAACGGTCCCACACCCAGGTCCAAACCCTGATCGCTGAAGAGGTCGTTGATCTGCCGGTAGCGGCCCCCCTCCAAGGAGAAAGTCTGCTCCTTCAGCGGCTCGCCGGTCTTGGCGTACAGGCGGACGAGCACCGAGCAGGGCTGCCCGTCCACCTCGAGGAGAATCATGTTCGTGCGGAACTGCTCGCTCTTCTCGGCCCCCTCGAAACCGCGCTCCACCTGATCGATCGCGATGATCTCGGGCTCGTCGAGAAAACGCCCGTTCACCTGCGCAGACTTCGGCGCTCGTGACGGGCTGCTCGGGGAAATCGCTTCGATGGTCGCGGTCGCCCCGATCAGTTTCGAGTCGCCCTCGATCAGGATCGAGCCATAGCTCTGGTTCGTGATCCCGAAGAGGCCCACGATGGCGTCATTCCCCAGCGCGCCCGGAAGCGTGTTCCGAGCCGCGATGGTCAACGTTCTCGGCGGTGTCGTCTTTCGAAGATTCCCATCGTCCGCGTCGATGTAGCGATACGTGAGGATCAGATTCGCCGGACTTCCCGTCGGATTGACGATCGCGAGTCGCGTGGAGAATCTCGTGTCCCCGACGCCTGTCAACCGCGCGACGGATGGAATCAGGTAAGGGACGTTCGATGTGATCGCTGCCGTCCCGACCAGAGCCGGACGTCCTCCGGGACCTGGAGTCACCACCGGCTTCGTTCGGCGCGCCAGCACCGCGCTGAAAGTGCCGGAACGGTTGTCGATGACGGTGGCCACCGCGGACACTCTACCCAGACCCCCGATCACACGGACGCTCGCCCAGCCGCTGGAAACGCGGGCCCCCGGTGATGCGGTATCGACGACACGGTTGATCTGGATCTTTCCGAAAGCCGGCAACAAGCGGGTGAGAGTTCCGATCAGGTTGCCGGCGGGGCCGGTCACGGTGACCTCGGCCGTTGCGGGCGAGCCCGTGGTCTCGACCAGGATGACGTTTGCCCGGTAATTCGCGTCGTCATCGATTCCGGGCAGCACGAGCTCCGGATCGCCCAGGCCCGTTCCCGAACCGGAGGTCACGGTCGGCATCTCGGTGCCGAAACGTGACGATGCATCCCCTCCCGTCACCGAGTCGACCGTCGTGCGAAGAGAGAGAGAGGAGATGCTCGTCGAGCGCACCTCGACCTGACCGTTGGTACCTGACGTTCCGAACACACTGGCGACCAGATCGGAGAGCCGCAACGTATTCGAAGGCGGGATGGTGACGGAGGCCTTCCGCACGCTCGCTCCGGCGAGGCCGTCCACGTTCTCCGGCGTGAAGTACAGGTCGGCAGCGACCGTGGCCGCGCCCTGGTTGCGCAGCCAGCCGTCCGACGTGAAGACCGCGCCTCCGGACCCCGACTCCTGCTTGACGGCGACGGGAATGAGGAAGGAACCGTTCGAGGCGATCGAGCGGGGTCCCGGTCCGATCACGATCGGAGGGAGCTGGACGTCCAGGATCTCCACCACGGCGGAATCGGAAACGGATTGGCTTCCCACCGGCGAGAGCCGGAGCACGGTGCGCAGCGGAGGCACACCGTCCTGAGGCGTGCGCTTGGTGCGATTCACGCTCACCGTGAGGGTGATCTGGCCGGAGGCGGGCACGGGGCTGGAAAGCTCGGTCGAAATTTCGAGCCAGCTGCCGCCAGGACCGATGACCGAGGAGAGATAAACCGGACCCTGCCCGCCGGTGACGTTCACGATGAGGGTTTGCGCCGGAGGGTTCTGCCCGGCGGGAGCCTGGAAGGTGAGCGTGCCCACCGTTGCGCGCGCCTTGGCTCCCGAGGCCGCGCCCGCCGCGGGGACGACGGCGAGTGAGACCGGCGTCGACAGGGGGCTCACCCCACCAGTGACCACGAGCAAACCGGAATAACGGTTGAGCGCCGAGAGCGCCTGAGCGGTCGTCCTCACCGTGACGGAACCAGTGGCACCGGGAGCAAGGGAAAGCGTGGTAGGGGAGATCGTGAAGAACGTGCTCGTGGTCGAGAACGTGGCGATTCCCGACTGACCGCCGACGTTTCGGAGCGTGACCGTGTCCGCGGGCGGCGGCGCGCTGTTCTGGACCGCCGTGAAGGAAGGCCCCGCCTTCGTGAAGACGAAGCCCGCGGGCGAACCTTTCACCGTGATGGAAACGACGTTCGAGTTCAGTCCCTCGGTGGCGCAGTCCTGCTTCGCGCGGACGCGAACGAAGAGCACCGCGTCCGAGGCGGCGATGGTCGTGGGGATGATCGCGGTCGTCGCGCTCGTGGTGCGGGCTTCCTTGATGCTTGCAAACGAGTCGACGGACGTCTCCACAAGATAAGAGCCCGCTGTGCCGAGGTTCGTGGCGGCGCTCCAGCTCACGGAAAACGAAAGACCAGACGGCACGCTCGAGGCCGAGCTCGAGAGGGTCGGCTTTCCGGGGGTCGAGCAACCGCCTACCGGGACGCTGGCGTTCGCCTGAGGGGAGGAACACCCTGCATTCGATTCGATCACGGTGAGCGTGATGCTGCCGGCACTCCCGGCGGTGAAGGTGATGCTGCTGGTACCGTTTCCTGCCGTGATCACCCCATTCGAGATTCCCCACGCGTAGGTGCTGCCCGCATGAGGCAAAACCGCGGCGGTCAGCCCGGTCTGGCCGGGGTTGGCCCCGACTGGCGCAGTGATCGATGGCTGCGCGGGAGACGGCTTCACCGTGATCGTGGCGCTGCCGGTTCCGGCGGTAGATCCGTTCGCGTCGGTGACAGTCGTCACGGAGTACGTCGTGTTGGACCCTGGGCTGACGGATCGCACGGCGGGGCTGGACGTGACTCCGGTTTGATTGATTCCGTCGGACCAGCCGACGAACCAGGGCGGAGTGCCGGTGAGCGCGGCTTGGATGTTCGTGGCCTGGCCGGCGCAGATGGTGGTAGTTCCGCTCACTGTGGCCGATAGAGCGCTCGTGAAACTCAGGGGCGACCAAGTCCCGCCGGCGTTCGTAGATTTGAAGACGCCACCGCCGAAGGTTCCGGCGTAAATGGTCGATGGGCTCGTCGGGTTGACCGCGAGGGACAGCACCCGCAGATTTGCAAGCCCGGCATTGCCAGCGATCCACGTGCTCCCTGCGTCGGTCGACTTGAATACGCCATCCCCATCGGTACCTGCATAGAGGGTCGCGGGGGTCGCCGGATTCATGGCGAGGGCGATTACCTTCGGGGAGAGCCCGAAGTTCACCGTCGCCCAGGAGGCACCAGCGTTTGTGGAACGGAATACACCACCCACGTATGTTCCCGCGTAGAGCGTCGATGGAGAGGAGGGATTGATTGCAAGGGCGCTTACGCCGTAGGGCACACCGTAGTCGAATCCTGCGTCGTTCCAGCTTCCGGCGCCGTCGGTCGATTTGAACACCCCTCCGTAGAAGGATCCCGCGTAAAGCGTGGTCGGCGTGACGGGGTCGATTGCAATCGCGGGAGAAATGAAGGCGCCGGATGAAGTGGTGTTGTGATTGATCAAACCATTGCTGGACCTCACCCAGCTCACCCCAGAGTCGGTCGTCCTATACACCGAGTCGGAACTGGTGCCCGCGTAAAGCCTGAAGGGGCTGATCGGATCGATCGCGAGGGACACGACCCCAACATTGACCGGCAGTCCGCTGCTCGCCTGGGACCAGGTCCCTCCGGAATTCGTGGACTTTGAGATTCCGTTCCCGTTCGTTCCCACGAAACTCGTTGACGGAGCCAACGGATTGACGGCGAGTGAAAGGAGTTGCACGTCCGAGAGCCCGGAATTCGAAGGACTCCACGTCGCGCCTGAATCGGTAGATTTCTGCAATCCTCCGAGCGTGGCCGCATACACCGTCGCCGGGTTCAAAGGATTGAGGGCCAGATCCTCAACGATCAGGGTTGGAGAGCTTGGCGAGGTGTTCGTGATGGCGACGTTTCCGCTCGTCAGGCAGCCGGCGGCTCCGGGGGCGCTGACGGTCAGAGTCCACGTGAAAAACCCGAGCGCCGAATACGAATGAGTGGGGTTCTGCTGCGTCGACGTCCCGCCGTCTCCGAAGTTCCACTGGAACGACGGGGCTCCGGTGCATGTCCCTCCCGGACTCGCCGTCCCCGAGAACGAGAGGGGGCTGTTCAACGTCGCCGTGCCTGAGACCGTCGCGTTGCAAGTCAGGGTGCAGCTCGGATCCACGACAGACAGGTCGTCCCACGAAAGCGTGAAGGGCGTTCCAGCCGTATGGCACGTCCGGAGCTGGACTTGAACCTGAGCCGCGCCGGACGGTGAGGAAACCTGCTTGGAGAGTGACTGCCAAGGGCCTGTGGTCGACGTGATCAGCGCATCGTAGGTTCCGAGATAGGCACCTTGCGCGTCGAACCAGTAGAAATTGACCTGCCCATCACCGGAACCCTGTCCAGCCGGAATCCGCATCTTCGCCGCGATGTTGTAGCTTCGATTCGGCTGGATCCCGTAGATCTGCTGAAACAGGGCACTCGGACAGGCCGCGGAAGCCGCATTCGAACCTCCGGTCGCGGAGCCCGACGTGGACGATCCCGAGGCGTCGCTCGCGCTCCAGGCGACGATCCCGTCCGAGGTTTGCCACCCGGAAAGGCTCGTCGCGAAACCGCTGTTCGTCACCAGGTCCTGTGCAGCCGCCGATCCAGCACTCCCGAGAAGCCCGATCAACAGTCCCGTCGTCAAGACGTCGAGCGCTGTCAGAGGCACGATCGAGATCGAGCGAGTTCGCATTCAATGCCTCATTTCACAAGCAAAGCGGGTAAGCGCACGAACGAACGGGATTTTTCGAAATGGTACACCGCGCGCGTGGGCGAACTCGATGATTTAGAAGTCGTCTCCTCGGAATCTCCTCCGAAAGTTCGCGCGGAGTTCCTCGGACGAACCTACAGAAGCACTTCGCGCACCGCGGGCGACAGGAAGCGCGGCGTCGGCGTCCCCGTCGGTACCTTGCTCTTCCAGGCTCGAAGGAACTTTCGCGCCTCCTCCAGGCGCAGCGAGTCTCTTCTTCCCTCCAGGATGTAGCGGGTCGCATTCGCGACGCAGAGCAGCAGATCGGGCTGAGCCGCACGCGGGTCTGCCGTCCGGGCCCGCGCGCCGAACCGGTCCACCTCGTCCCACTGCCGTGAAGCGAGCGCCTCGACGGCAAGGCTCAGGCAGCGCGCTCTGAGCAGGGGAGCGATCTCGGACTGGAATCGGCTTCGTGCCGACTCGAGCTCGCGCCGGGCTTCGGCTTTGCCGTTGGGTGTCTCCCGCTGCTCGAGCTTCTTGTCCAGCTCGCGCAAGAGACGCCCAAGGGGATCCCGGACGGCGGACCCAACCTTTTCGTCGACCAGCCAGGAGTTCCACTCCGCGCGCAACGTACGCAGCGCCAGGCGTTCCGCCGACTCGGGGATCGCGGGCACCGAAGGAACCGGAGCAGCGGTCGGCGCGAGCGCGATGCGGGTGGGGATCGGCGTGGGGAGTGCCGGCGATACGGAAACGCTCGTGGGAACCGCCGTGGGAAGGGTGATCACCAGCGCGGGAGCCTTGGTGGGTGAGGGCGCCGGCGTCGGCGGAAGCGCGGCCTCGAGCGTGGCGAGCAGCTGCTTTTTTCTTCTCTGGAGGTCAGCATATTCCTCGCGCCAGCCAAGGATGACGGCTCGGCTCCGTCCCGCGGGAACGATCGATTCGGACTTTTCGAAGTTGGCCAGCGCCTGATCGGAGAGCCCCATCTCCATCTGGGCGACGCCAAGCCAGTAGTAGGGGTCATATCGCCTTGCGAGATAGCGTGTTTCGGTTCCCTGCTCCTCGTTCGGCTCGGTGGCCCCGCGAGCAACCGCCTCCTGGATCTTCGCGGCCCCCTCGCGGTACCGGCCCTTCTTGATCAGCGCGACGCCGTCGTTGTAGCGGTCGGCGGCGACCTGATCGCGGCGGTCGGCCCGGGCCTCGGGCGCGAGAAGCACGAGCAGGAGACCGATGGTCGCCGCGCGGGCAAGAGCCCCGGTCCGGGTGCTGCCCGGCGAGCCCGGGCCCGCCGCGAGTTCCTTCATCGTCGGACGATGATATCCGCGCCACCGGTCTCAGACGATTTGCGGCTCGACTGGCCCCTCGCGTTAGACTTCGAAAAACGGGATGAGTATCACGCCCCGACAGATCGGCCCTTATGTTCCGCTCCGCAAGCTTGGACAGGGCGGGATGGGCGTCGTCTACTGCGCGCTGGACAGCCGCGACACCTCGCATCTGGTCGCGCTGAAGGTGATCTCGCAGGCCGCGGCGGGGAAGCGCGCCGACGCGGCCCGACGGTTCCTCCGCGAAGCGAGGATCCTCGAGGAGCTTCGCCATCCGAACATCGTGTCCTTCTACGAGATCGGCGAGCACGAAGGGCAGAGCTATTTCGCCATGGAGCTGCTCACGGGAGGCACGCTCTCCGGCTTCTGCGGGCGGCCCTTCGGTGAGGTCGTCCCGCTGCTGATCCAGATCTGCGAGGGGATGGAATACCTCTCGTCCCGCTCGATCGTTCACCGCGATCTCTCGCCTGACAACATCTTCGTGATCCGGGACGAAAACCGCCTCCTCTGCAAGATCCTGGACTTCGGCATCGCAAAGAACCTGGCGGCCGAGGAAACGCTTCACGACTTCACCAAGACCGGGATGCTCATGGGGAAACCCCAGTACTGGTCTCCGGAGCAGATCGGCAGCCTCAAGCCGGGCGAGCAGATCGACTGGCGCAGCGATGTGTATGCCCTCGGCGTGATCTTTCACCGCGTGCTCTCGGGAAATCTTCCTTTCACCGCGGAGACGCCGGTCGCCTTCATGTCGGCGCACATCATGGAGGCCCCGGCGGAGCTCGTAGCGCCAGACGATTGCCCTGCGATTCCAGCGGAGATCACCTCGATTCTCGCTCAGATGCTCGCGAAGGATCGGACGGCGCGCCCGCAGAGCTACCGCGAGATCGCCGACGCCCTGCGCGCGGGACTCGCGGGTGTCGCGACCGACGCGGAAGCCGAGACGATCACGAAGAAGTGGGTCCAGATGCACGGCGATCAGGACTCGCAGATCCGTTCCGAGATCGCCTCCCTGAGCGGAACCGGGTCGGGGAGCTTCACGGGAGAAGTCACGGCACCCACGGGGTCGACCGACGAGGAGGAAGGGACACTCGTCACTCCGACGCTCCGCACCGCGCCGATGAGGATGCCCGGCACGGCATCGACACGGCCGTTACCTGGCACGGCATCGACACGGCCGGTTCCTGTCACGACTATCGACGGGGCGCCAGGATCGTCCCGCAGGGCGCTGACTCTCGGGATCGCGCTCGCCGCCGTCGTCGTCTTCGGGATCGGAGGCTTCGTTCTCTGGAACAAGATGCGGCACGAGGCCAAGCTCACGGTGCCGGGGGAGACGCTGCCCTCAGCCACTCCCGTCACGAAGTTGACGGACGGAACGCTGCTGCTCGACAGCGTGCCCTGGGCGAAGATCGTGTCGGTCGTCGACGAGTCGACCGGAAAATCGCTGTCCGTTGCCGCCGATACAACTCCCGCAACGATGAAGCTGCCGGCCGCACGGTATGCCATCCAGCTGGTCTCGGGCACCGGTGCGGAGACCCGCACGCTGCACGTCATCGTCCCGCCCGGACGGTCCATCTCGGAGTCCGTGGCCCTTGGAACCGCAGAAAGTGTCGTATCGCTTCTCGACGAGGCGAGCGTTAACACCCGATGAATTGGAGGAACGAATGAATCGTCGTCGCCTGATGCCCTGGATGCTGTTGACTCTCCTGGCCGGCCCCGCGCTCGGCCAGTTCGAGTCTCCGCTGCTCTCCAAGGTGCAGCTGAACCTCGTGAATCCGGGAGGCAAGTCTCTGGCAATGGGAGGAGCGTTCGTGTCGGTGGCGGACGACGCGACGGCGGCCTTCTCGAACCCCGCGGGGCTGACGCAGCTCGGTTCCTTCCAGGTCGGGGGCTCGGGCAAGAACTTCAAGTTCGAGCCCACCTTGAGAACGGAGAACTTCCGGGAATCGGCATCCGGTTTCGATATCGCCTCGTCGCAGAACGAGTACCGGCCTTCTGGGAACACCAGCGAGCTGGAATTCGTTTCGGTGGTGGCACCGCTGGGCGGCCAGTTCGCGCTCGCAGCGTACCGGGCGGTCAACCTGCGCTATTCACAGGATGCATCCGACCTCGTGGGCGGCAACTATCGGGCGTACTCCGCGTTTCTTCTCCAGCCGGGCGGCATCTCCTCCCTCGACGAGCAAGGCGGCCTCGACCTGCGTAACGAGCTGTACGGCGTCTCGCTGGCCGGCAAGCTCGGTCCTGTTTCCGTCGGAGCCGGGGTCACCCTCAACAAGCTTCGGTTCGACTTGACCGGGGGCGCCGCCGGCGGTCCCCACCTGTTTCGCGCGAACGCGGACGATCTCCGGGCGAACGTGGCCTTCGACACGAGCGTCTCGTCCTCGGTCACTTCGGGCACGAAGGCCGGCTTCATCGTCGGAGTGAAGGCCGATCTCTGGCAGGAGCGGCGTGTGGCCGTCGGAGTGGTCTACCGGAAATCTCCGAAGTTCGACATCGACTACAGCGTTCGCGCGTTCGGGCCCGCGCTCGGAACCTCGACCATCTCCTTTTCCTGTGGCGTCCCGGATCCGCGGGTGGTCGCCAGCGGCACGAGCGCCTGCGGCAGCTTCAAGGTGCCCGATGATTTCTCGATCGGCATCTCGGGAATGGTGCTTCCGAATCTTCTCGTCGCGGTCGAGGTACAGAGAATCCTCTATTCGCAGCTCAACGACGGATACGTTCCGCTGTTCGCGTACTCGGCCGGCACGACGCGCGCAATCTCCGGAGGCAGCTCGGAGGACGGGACGATTCCGAGGATCGGCGTCGAGTACACCGCCCCGTTCGGCTCGGGCACCGAGGTGAATTTCCGCGTGGGCTATTTCCGCGAGCCCGCGCACGGCACGAAGCTGCAGCTGTATCCGGACTTGAACAACGATCGGCGCGCGGATCCCGTCTCACCGATCGAGTTTCCCCCGATCAGCCAGGCTTACCGCACCGCGTTCGACGGAGGGGTGGCCGAGAACCACGTTTCGTTCGGTGTCGGCGCCTCGATTGCACGCCACCTGTCGATCGACCTCGCCGCCGATCTCTCCCCATCGACGAAGGTCGTCGTGCTCTCGGCGTTCTATCGGTTCTGAACCAAGGGTCGGATGTTCGGAGGCGGACAGGGATTCACCCCGCCGCCTCCGTGCTGACGCCGCCTGAGCGCTCTCAGAAGCCGATCGTGGGTCCGGTGCTGCCCGGAACCTGCAAAACGAAAATCTCCGGATTCTGCGAGATGTTGTCGTTCACGGTCGATAGAGCGATGACCCGTCCGGAACCCGAAACGACCTGGACCGAGACCTCGACGTTCTGAAACGGTCCATCGCCCAGGTTCAAGCCATCGGCACCAAACAGATCCACGATCTGGAAGTACTGTCCTGGTGTGATGTTGAAGGATCTCTCGGCGAGCAGCTCGCCCGTCGTCGTGATCCCCTTCACCTTGACCGCACAGGAGCCGCCGTCCACCTCGAGGACGATGAGGCTCGTCCGTTTCTGGATGCTCTTCTCGCAGCCGGCGAATCGAACTTCCGGCGAGCCGGATGCGAGGATATCGGGGGAGTCGAGAAAGGAGCGGTTGATCTGCGCGGTCTTGACGCCCTTCGACGGATCGGCCGGGTCGACCTGAGCCGAGATCGCCGCGGCGGCCGCCACCTGTCCGACGCTGCCCTCGAAGGTGATCGAGCCCTTGGATTGATTGGTCACGTTGAATAGCGAAGAGATCACGTCATTCGAAAAGGCGGCCGAAAGCGAACCGCGCGCCGGAATGGTGACCGGACGCTGCACGCTCTTGACGAGATTTCCGTCCTCGAGATCGATGTAGTTGTACGTGAGGGTGAGGTTCGCTGGCGCACCCGTCGGATTCACCACCTTCAGGTCGGTGACGAACTGGGTGAACGCTCCGCGCGCGCGCACGGCGGCGGGCACGATGAACTTCAGCGGAGCGGCGGCGAGCGCCTGGATGCCCCCGGCGCTGCCGGCAAGCTGAGCAGGCGGGCCTTGCCCGAGCACCGCGCTGAAGGAATTCGAGCGGTTGTCGATGACCGTGGCAACGGGAATCACGCGACCCGAGCCGCTCGACACGGAGACCGACAGCCAGCCTCCCGACAGCGTGGCTCCGGGCGACACGTCGTTCACGACCCGGTCGACCTGCACCTTCCCGTAGGCGGGGAGGAAATACGGCTTCGTGCCCACGACGCCGCCATTGCTGTCGTAAACCGTGACCACTGCGGTGGCGCTCGCGCCCCGCGTCTCGGCCAAGATGAGGTTCGCGCGACGGACCGCGTCATCGTCGATGCCAGGCACGGCAAGGATGCCGCCGCCGAGCCCGACACCGCTTCCGTAGGAAACGGTGGGGATCTCCGTGCCGTATTTTGTCGTGGGATCCCCCCCGGTGGTCGACTCGACGGTGGTGCGCAGCGAGAGAGCTCCCGTGCTGGCGGAGCGGAGCTCGATCTGGCCTGTGCCGCTGGCCGAGAAATAGGAGCTCAGCAGATCGGAGAGCCGCAGCGTGCTGCCTGCGGGAATCGTCAACGCGCATTTCTGCACGCTCGCATCCGTGTTGCCGTCCTTGCCCTGGGGCGTATAGAAAAGGTCGGCC
>JBDSFL010000145.1:0-8499 GCA_039919545.1 Thermoanaerobaculia bacterium
ACCTGGCCGTCACGCGCCGCGCGCTCGAGGTCGCGCGCGGCCTCATCGAAAGGCTCAAGGAAGACGAGGCGGCCTCGGCGCAGGAGACCCTCGCGCGGCACCTCTCCCCTCTCGCCGATCTCTCCGATCTCGTGGAGGAGCGCGCGGTCATCTTCGACCCGGACGGGCGCATCAAAGACACCGCGAGCCCGAAGCTCCTGCACCTGCGGAACGCCATCGTCCGGCTGCGGCGCGAGGTGGTGAGCCGGCTCGAGGAGTTCGCGCGTGTGCGGCCGGAAGCGCTGGCCGACGGCTACGTGACGGAAAAGGGCGGGCGCTACTGCCTTCCCGTCCGCTCCGACCGGCGCGAGGGCGTGGCCGGCATCGTCCACGAAAAATCCGGGTCGGGGCAGACGCTCTTCGTCGAGCCGCTCGCGGTCGTGGAGGCGAACAACGCGCTGGCCGAGGCGATGGAGGAGGAGCGCGAGGAGGTGCATCGCATCCTGGTAGCGCTCACTTCGCGCTTCACGACGCATCGCCACGAGCTGCAGGCCGCGGTGGTGATCCTCACCGAGCTCGACGCGTTTCAGGCGCGCGCGGAATTCTCCATGAAGACCGAAGGCGTTTTTCCCACCTTCGGAACGCGGCTCATCTTGAAGGGGGCGCGGCACCCCTTGCTCGACCGCAGGCTCGCCTCTCTGCGCGAGGAAGTTTTCGGCGAGGACTCGGCGGTGCGCCACTCGGATGCGGTGCCGCTCGACCTCGAGGTGCCGGAAGGGACGCGGCTCCTGCTCCTCTCGGGACCCAATGCCGGCGGCAAGAGCGTCGCCATGAAGACCGTGGGTCTCTTCTCGCTGCTGGCGCAATCGGGATTCGCCGTGCCCGCGCAGCCCGGCACCACGCTCCCGCTCTTCGATCGCGTGCTCGTCGTCTCCGGCGACGCGCAGGATCTGCTCGGCGACCTCTCCTCCTTCGCCGCCGCCATGACCCGTACGGCGCAGGTCCTCGAGGAAGCCACGAGCGCGAGCCTCGTGCTGCTCGACGAGCTCGGCAGCGGCACCGATCCCGACGAGGGGGCCGCGATCGCCGTGGGCGTCCTTGAAGAGGACCTGCGGCGCAACGGGCTCACGGTGGCCACCACGCATCTCTCCGCGGTGAAAGAGTGGGCGCACGAGCAGCCCAGCGTGCTCGCGGCGGCGATGGAGTTCGACGATACGGTGGGGCGGCCCACGTTCCGGGTGAGGCCCGGAGCCAGCGGACGCTCGCGCGCGCTGATGGTGGCCGAGCGCGCCGGGCTCCCTCCGCGCGTGCTGAGCTCTGCAAGAGAGCGTCTCGGCTCCCCGTGGGCGGCGGCCGATGCCGCGCTCGATCGCCTCGAGCGCGAGACGCGCAAGGCCGCCGAGGAGGCCCGGCGGGCGGCGGACGCTTCGGCCCGCGCACAGGGTCAGCTGCAGGAGCTCGAGCGCGAGCGCGCCGCCCTGAATGCGGAGAAGACGCGCCTCCGGGAGAAGAGCCGGGTCGAGCTGGACCGCGCCGTCGAGGCGCTACGGGAGCGAACCCGGCGCGAGCTGGACCGTCTGCGCGAGGAGCTGCGCGCGGGGAAAGCGCTCTCGCGCGGCGCGCTGACCACGATCACGCAGGCCGCGCGCCATGAGGCGGAGGAGCGGCTGGACTTCCTCGAGACCGAGGAAGTCCAGCCGTCCGGTGAGGTCGCGGTGGGCGACACCGTCCGCGTCGTGCCGCTACGCATGACCGGAAAATTGATCTCGCTCGACGTGGCGCGCGGGCAGGCCGAGGTCGAGGTGTCGGGCAAGCGCATACGGGTCGCCGCGGACTCGATCGCGCCCGCGACGGCGGCGCAGCGCCCCCGCACGCCCGCCCCCAAGGCCGCCGCGAAGAAGGCGGCGTCCGTGCCGACGGACGGGGGCGCCGCGCGCGGTCCCGTGTCGACCAGCGAGCTCGTGCTCGTGGGTGTGCGCGTGGAGGCGGCGCTCTCGCTGGTGGAGAAGGCGATCAATGACGCGCTTCTCGGAGGCAAGGGGGCGATCCGCATCGTGCACGGCTTCGGCACGGGACGTCTGGGCGCGGCGGTGAAGGAATTCCTGGCGGATCATCCCGGCGTTTCCCGGCATCGCCCCGGCGACTCCCAGGAGGGCGGGAACGCCGTGACGATCGCCGAGCTCGATGTCTGATTCCGGAGCTGCGCTGATGTTTGATCCGGAGCTGAGCTGATGTCTGATCCGGAGCTGCGCTGATGGCTGAGATGTCTGATGAGAGTTCGCTCTGATGGAGACCACCTACGACATCAATGACGACATCAAGCGGCAGGTGATCGAGGGGACCGACCTCGTCGCGCTCATCGGGGCCACCACCGGCCTGAAGAAGGCGGGACGCTCGTGGAAGGGCCTCTGCCCCTTTCACGGCGAGAAGTCTCCCTCGTTCCACGTCCATCCCGAGAAGGGCTTCTACTTCTGTTTCGGTTGCGGGGCAAAGGGAGACGCGATCACGTTCGTGCGCGAGACCGAGCGGCTGGAGTTTCCCGAGGCCGTCGCCTACCTCGCGCGGCTCGCGGGCGTCACGATCCCGATGCGCCGCAGCGGCACGCGCGTGGATCGTTCCAAGGAGACGCGCACCTCGGAGGCGCTGGTCGCTGCCGCCCGCTTCTTCCGCCTGCAGCTGAGCGGTCATGCGGCCGGACGCGCGCTCTTGGCCCGGCGCGGCTTCGCCGATCCGGACCCCGAGGCGTATGAGGCGTATGGCTTCGGTGTGGCGCCCGATGCGTGGGACGGGCTGAAGAGCGCCCTCGCCGCCACTTTCCCGGAGGAGGTGCTGGTCGAGGCGGGGCTCCTGCAGAAGCACCCGGAAAACGGGCGGATCTACGACCGCTTTCGCAACCGCCTCACGATCGAGATCCGCGATGCGCGCGGCGAGGTGCTCGGGTTCGGCGCGCGGGCATTCGGCGACGATCAGCCCAAGTACCTGAACTCGCCCGAGTCTCCGCGATTCACGAAGGGGCGGCTCCTCTACGGGCTCGACCGGGCCAAGGAGCCGATCCGCAAGGCCGAGTCGATCATCCTGGTCGAGGGCTTCTTCGATCGCATCGCGCTCGAGCGCGCGGGCCTGCCTAATGCGGTCGCCTCGATGGGAACCTCGCTCACCTCCAATCAGGCGGACCTCCTGGTGCGCCACGCTCCCACCGTGATCGTCGCCTACGACGGCGACGCTCCGGGGCGAACGGCTGCCTGGAAGGCGTTCGCCCTCCTGCTCGAGCGAAACGTGAACGTGAAAAATCTCACGCTCGCCGATGACCAGGATCCCGACTCCTTCCTGGCCAGCCGGGGAGACCAGGCGCTACGCGAGGCGGTCGGGGCCGCCGAGGGGATCCTGGAATCGCTCGCCGCGGGAGTCCCGCAGGCCGGAAGCGATCCCGGCGTCCGCTCGTCGCGCGTGAACGAGGCCGCGGTGATCCTGAAAACGGCCCGCGACCCGGTGCTCCGGCACGAGCTCCTGAGCGGCTTCTCCCGCCTCGTCGGCCTCCCCTTGGAGCTGCTGGCGCCGCGCGAGGGGAAGAAAAGGACCGAGCTTGCGGTTCACCCATCGGGGGGGGGCACGGCCCCCGGCGAGCTCCCCGAAGGAGAGGGACGAGTCCTTGCGATTCTCCTGGCCGAATGGCCTCAAAGCGCGCCTCTGGCCGGGCGCTTGCCCCCCGAGATCTTCATGCATCCTGTAGCAAGAGATATACTTATCGCGATAAAAGGGCTCGACCCCAGGGGCGCAACCCTTGATTTTTCGTGGCTTCAGTCACATGTTGAGGGGGACGCAGGGCACATCTTCGCTCGTCTTCTTCTCGAAGATCCCGAAATTTCGGGCCTGTCTCCGGCCAGCTCCAGAGCATCCACCGAGGGGGGAAGAGGGCTGGGGCGGCTGCATAAACCATTGCTGCAGCTGCAGATACGGCATCTCGAGACGAGGAGAGCGGCGCTGCAACGTGAAATCGAATTGCTGGGAAATGCGGGTGAGCCTGGACGTTCCGAGAAATCCCGCGAAAAGCAGCAACTCGCGATCGAGATCGCTCGTTTGATGCAGGAGCTCCGGAAGCCGAGCGATCAGGGATGAAGGCCGTAAGGGTCGTCCCCGAGGAAACCGAGATGAGTTCGAAGCAAACGCGAGGCGTGTCGCGAGTCGTGAGAGTCAGAGTCCGAGAGACAGAGACAAGGAAAGTGGTGGTTCGGTGACCGTAGAAGAAAGGCATCCTGAGGTTCGACAGCTCCTGACGCTCGGCAAGGAGCGCGGGTACCTTCTGTATGACGAGATCTACCAGGCCCTCCCGGAGGAGCTCGCCAACGCTCCCGAGGAGCTGGACGAGATCTACATCCGTTTCGGCGACTATGGTATCGAGGTCGTGGACGTCCCCGAGAAAGCCACCGCCAAGAAGGGCGGCTCGGCCGCGCCCGGGACCGAAACGACGGTTCCCGACCCCACCACCGTCGAGAAGACGAACGACCCCGTACGCATGTACCTGCGCGAGATGGGCACCGTGAAGCTGCTCGACCGCGAAGGGGAGGTCGGCATCGCCCGCCGCATCGAGAGCGGTGAGGCGCGCATCTATCGGGCGCTCTCGACCAATCGCGTCATCCTCGAAGAGATCCTGCGCATCGTCGAGGCTGCCAAGAAAGACAAGAACGTGGCACGCGGCTTCCTCGAGTTCGCGGCCATCGCGCTCGAAGACTCCGACGAGATCGATCCGAAGACCGCGAACCGGATCGAGGCGATCCTCGGGCACTTCAAGAAGATCGCCAAGATCGACGGCGAGCTGCGCAAGCTGGCCGACAAGAAGAAGACCGCCCCGTCCAAGCCCAAGAAGCTGACGACGAAGGCGCTCACCGCGGCCAAGACCGCGGCCAAGACGGGCAAGGCGGCGGCGGGCGGCAAGCCCGTGCCCCCGAGCAAGCCGGTGATCCTGGTCGACCCGGCCATCGACCGCCGGATCTCGGAGATCGCGCGGCTCATCCACGCCATCGACTTCACGCCGGCCACGCTCCTGCGGATGGTCAACATCCTGAAGGACATCGACCGGCAGTTCGCGATGCCGGAGGCCACCATCCGGCAGGACGCCGCGAACCTGAAGAAGGAAAAGAACGAGGTGCGCCGCGAGTTCTACAAGCGCCGCACGACCAAGTACCGGCAGATCCTGAAGGAGCTCGAGGAGAAGTACGGCCTCGCTCACGAAGAGATCAAGAAGACGATGAAGCAGATCCGCGAGGGCGAGGACGAGGCCGATCAGGCCAAGCAGGAGCTCATCGTCGCGAACCTTCGCCTCGTCGTCTCGATCGCCAAGAAGTACACGAACCGCGGCCTGCAGTTCCTCGACCTGATCCAGGAAGGGAACATCGGCCTCATGAAGGCGGTCGAGAAGTTCGAGTACCGCCGCGGGTACAAGTTCTCCACGTACGCCACCTGGTGGATCCGCCAGGCCATCACGCGCGCCATCGCCGACCAGGCGCGCACGATCCGCATCCCGGTCCACATGATCGAGACGATCAACAAGCTCACGCGCACCCAGCGCTCGCTGGTGCAGGAGCTCGGGCGTGAGCCGACCGCGGAAGAGATCGCCAAGCGCATGGACATGCCCGCCTCGAAGGTGCGCAAGATCATGAAGATCGCGCAGGAGCCCATCTCCCTCGAGACGCCCATCGGCGAAGAAGAAGACAGCCACCTCGGAGATTTCATCGAGGACCGTCAGGTCATCTCGCCCATCGACGCCGTCATCGTGGCGAACCTGCGCGAGCAGACGCGCAAGACGCTCAAGACCCTGACGCCCCGCGAAGAGCAGGTGCTGCGCATGCGCTTCGGTGTGGGCGACGGCTCCGAGCACACGCTCGAGGAAGTGGGCAAGAGCTTCAACGTCACGCGCGAGCGCATCCGGCAGATCGAGAGCAAGGCGCTCAGGAAATTGCGGCACCCGTCACGCGCCAAGAAGCTCAAGCCGTTCGTGGACGTCGGTTCATAGTATTTCTGCTGCTCGGGCCGCGAGGCCTGTGCTGCCTCGACATCTGAGATTCCCTACGGACAAGTTGCGCCCGAAGAGCCGAACCAAGAGCTTTTGCACCAAGGGAGCCCGCACCGGGCTCCCTCTTTTCGTTTCAGCTCGTGTGATTTCGCGTCAGAGAACCGGTTCGTTTTTGGCTTCTTGCTTCGCGAAGGGCGTGACGGCGCGACGCAGCCACCGCCATGTCGTGCTATCATTTCCTTTCGACCGTTCGGGTCCGTAGCTCAGCGGTTAGAGCCACCGGCTCATAACCGGCGGGTCCTCGGTTCAAATCCGAGCGGACCCACCGGCGGAGAGCCTGCCGACCCGGGGAGACGACATTCTGAGTGCGACGAAAAGAGCTTCATTTCCTCCGACTTCACCAGTTGCCGGGGGTGTACCACTTTTTCACCGGGCGCCGATCGGCGCCCGGTTTCTTTAGGGAGGCTTGATTCGGATGGACGGAGGGTTGATGACAGAGACCAGGACGCTGAGCCCGCTGGACCGGCTTTTTCGACTGCAGGAGATCCTGCTGGAGGCCCGGAAGAAGAGCGACAAGCGAGAGAAGACCCCGGACCACCTCGCCCACATCGAGGCCGCATATCGCGATGCCGTGAAGTTCCGCCAGGAAGCCGAGACGCGCCTCGCCATTGCCGAGAAGCGGAAGCGGGACCTCGACGACGAGATCGCCGACCTGAACGAGAAGCTGAAGAAGTACCAGGCGCAGCTCGTGAGCGTGAAGACGAATCGCGAGTACGGTGCGCTCCTGAACGAGATCGACGGCGTGAAGCGCGAAGTGCGCACCCGCGAGGACGAGATCCTCGCCCTGGAAGAGACCCTGAACTCCACGCGCACCGAAGCTGCAGAGCGCGACTCGGCCTTCCCCGCCGAAGAAGAGGGCTACCAGACCCAGATGACCGACTGGCGCGCCGAGCAGGCGGTCTTGACCGAAGAGATCAACCGCGCCGAGACGGAGGCCGCCGCGCTGCGCGACAACCTCGACCGCCGCCTGCTGGGTACCTTCGACCGCATCTCCAAGAGCCGCGCCGGCGTCGCGCTGGCGCGCGTGAACATGGTCGGCCTGCAGACGGCCGCGTGCTCGGCGTGCAACGTGCGGCTCCGCCCGCAGCTCCTGTCCGACCTGCGGCTTTCGAAGGAGACCATCATCTGCGAGAGCTGCAAGCGCATCCTCTACTGGGATACGCGGGCGGACGAGTGAGCCCTGCGGCCCTCGTCCTCTACTTCGACGGGGCCTCGCGCGGAAATCCGGGCCCCTCGTCCTACGGAGTCTTCTCGCCCTCGGGAATCAAGAAGATGGCCGCCATCGGGAACACGACGAACAACGTGGCCGAATGGCAGGGCTTTCTGGCGGCGCTCGACGCCGCAATCGAGGCGGGGGCCAGCGACGTCGAGATCCGCGCGGACAGCCAGCTCGTGCTGCGGCAGTTCCTCGGCGAGTACCGCATGAAGGCGCCCCATCTCGCGACGTACCTCGTGCAGGCCCGCGAGAAGGCCCGTCACATCAAGAAGCTCAAGGTCGTGCACGTGCCGCGTGCCGAGAACCACGAGGCCGACGCGCTGGCCAACCAGGCCCTCGACGCCGCGCGCGCGTCCGCACACGCGCGTCCTTGAACCCGGGGAACGGGTTGCTCAGCCGGTCCGAAGCCATCGGGCGCGCACTCCGCGGCGTGAACGAGCGCGTTCACGCTGCGGCGAAGAAGGCCGGCCGCCCGGCGTCCGAGATCACGCTCGTCGCGGTCGGCAAGACGAGGCCTCTCGGCGACCTCCTCGACGCGTATCAGGCGGGGGCGCGGCACTTCGGCGAGAACCGGGTGCAGGAGGCGGAAGAGAAGCTCCCATCGCTCCCGGCCGATGCGGTCAGACACTTGATCGGTCCTCTGCAGTCGAACAAGGCGAACCGCGCCGCTCGCATCGCGCACGTCATCCAGACGATCGACTCCGTCGAGCTCGCCGGTCGCCTGTCCCGGGCCGCCGAAGGCGAGGGAAAAACGCTGGACGTCTTTCTCGAGGTGAATGTCGGAGGCGAGGCCACCAAGGCCGGCGTGGCTCCTCACGCGCTCGCCACGCTCGCGGCCGGCGTGCGCGCGTTGCCGCACCTCCGGCTCCGCGGGCTGATGGGAATCCCGCCCCCCGGAGACACGCGTCCGCACTTCGTGGCGCTGCGTGAGCTCGCCGCCCAGGAAGGGCTCACCGAGCTGTCCATGGGGATGAGCGACGACTTCGAGATCGCCATCGAAGAGGGAGCCACCCTCGTGCGCGTCGGCAGCGCGATTTTCGGCGCGCGCTGAGCGCGCGCCGAGGTCCGTGCTTGGTGCTACCCTTGCCCGATGAGGCCGGTCGGAGCTAGCGGCTCGATCCGTTTCGCAGGTCCTCCGGGCTGGCGGAGGATCCCACCGGTCACGCGGGGAACCCTCCTCCTGGCCGCGATGGGATACCTGGCCGTCGTCTTCACGGGAATCCCGCTCCGGTAT
>JBDSFL010000222.1:0-6231 GCA_039919545.1 Thermoanaerobaculia bacterium
ACCTTCTCGATCTTGGTCTCATCCTTCACCTTTCGCGACTTGAGTGCGTCCAGGATCGACCCCATGAGCGCGGACCGCGCATCCTGATACCCCTCGAACAGCCACCCGTTGAACCAGATCGGAAGAACCTTCGGGTGCTTCTTCAGGTCGTCGAGCACCATCTTGAGTACGGTCGATTTCCCGGAGCCCCAGTCGCCATACACCCCGATCGAGGTCGGGAGCAGGGTAGGGGTTGTAACGAGGCGCACGACCGCCCGGGCGATGTGGGACGCCCTTAGAAGGTCGACGTCGGACTCGTTATCTGACCACATGAGCGCTGCGTTAGAGGCCACTCAACACTCGCACGACTCCCCTGCGCAAGCAAGGATCGGTCGCCGGGCCGCCGAGTTCCGGATTGCCTCGGGCGACCAACCTAGACAACACCTAGACATTCGGTGAAAAAGAAGAACCCGGCGTTTCCGCCGGGTCGTCGTAACCGCTTGATTCTGCGGGCTTTAGGATTGGTTGCGGGGGCAGGATTTGAACCTGCGACCTTTGGGTTATTAGCTCAACAGGACGTCGGTTCCGGACAGGATGAGAGTTTCTTATTCTTGTCAGAGTGCTCCTTGAGGGTTCCGGACCAAGATGGGCATCGATTCGGTTGAGCGGCTTCACCATCCCGGGGTGATCGCGCGCCGGAGTTGGGGCGGCTCGGCATCGGCGGCGGGGGATCGGGTGCGCGGACGCTATTTCGGCCGGCGGCGGAACGCCAGGCACCGGCTCCACCTCGACCGGGGCGGTAGGCTCCACAGTGACGGCCGGGAGTGGGTTCGGACCGAATGCGCGATCACCGAAGGCAGCAAACCGGACCGAGATGCGCTGCGCTGTCGCCGATGACCTCGAAACCGCAGATCTTGACGCTAACCTGTGGTAGCAGAGCCGAATAGAACTTCAGACCGGCGAAATCGAGGCGAGGATGGCAGTTCGATAATCGACACCAATGCTCCACCACTTCCTAAGGTTTCGACGTAGGTAAGGCGATCTCTTCACTCGAAGTCACGAGCTGAACGGGATACGAACCGTCGACCCCTGGGGGTCGCGGGGGCTGCGCCCCCGCCATCAGATCAGTAAGAGCCCGGCTCCCGCGAAGCGGGACTCCGCGCTCGGAACGAGCGCGAGCCGGGCGTGTTCGATCCCGTTCAGCTCCACCCTTCAAATTCGGCCAGCGGCGCGAAGCGCCGCTCACTGTGCCTCCCGATCGCTTTGATTTCAACGCGTAGTAGCTCGATGCTCCATCGAACCGCGAACATCTCCCGCTCTCAAGTCCGGCCACAGGCTTAGAATGAGGGCCGTGACGACCGAGGACCTGCGGGCGGCAGCCCTGAAACTTCCATTGAAGCAGCGGGCAGACCTGGCGGGTGAGCTTCTCAAGAGCCTCGATGAACTCTCCGAGGAAGAATGCTCAGAGCTCTGGGCCCGAGAAGTCGATCGGCGCATTCGCGCCGCGCGCGAGCACAAGACTCTGGGAATCCCTGGGGAAGAGGTTCTCGCGCGTGCCCGAAAGTCCGTCTCTTCTTAGCTGGCGCTTCGATGAGTCGGCCGTGCCCGACTACGTCGATGCGTTTGGCTACTACGAGGAGCAGGGGCACATTGGCGACCGATTCGAAGAGGACTTTCGCCGTGCCGTCAACCACATCAGGGCGCATCCCGAGTCAGGTTTAGCAGTGACTGCCGAAGGTGCGCGAAAGTGGCCGCTCGCCGTCTTCAAGCACACCCTCTATTACACAATCGAGCCGGATGGCATCGTTATTTGGGCGGTGGCCCATGACCGTCGGAGACCCGGCTATTGGCGTCACCGGCTCGAATCCTAACGCGAGTTCGAGAATGCGGCCGAGTCCTTGTTGCACTGTCAATGAGCGACTTAGAGACGAGAGGAGTCGCCGTTGGGAGCGGCGGGTTGAAGAAACAAGGTTCCATACCAATCCGCCCCCGCCATCAGTTCCGCAATAGCCCGGCTCAGCGAAGCTTGTCCTCCGCGCTCGGAACGAGCGCGAGGCGGGCGTGTTCGATCCCGTTCAGCGGAACCCTTCAAGTTCGGCTAGCGGCGCGAAGCGCCGCTCACCGATTCTCTTCTTCAGGTGAATTCGATTCGCACGACGGGTTCCTATTCTCGAAAATGCCCGGGACCCTGGTGAGGATCAGCCTTCAGAAGTACGCTCTCGTTCATGCGTTGGCATGAGGACACACTGCGCTCCGGCGCTATCTGGAACTGCACCGAGAGGAGCCGGCGCGTGAGATCTATGTGCTTCACACGAGTCACGAGTTCTTGGAGATCGAAGAACGCCGATGGGTAGGTGCGCGCACAGCTTGAGAACGCCACGGAGGGCGCGATCGTAGCCTTAAAAATGGGACGGCTCAGCGACCGCCGTGCCGACACCATCGGCGATAGACCTCGATCCAATGCGCTCCCTCGGGGCGTGGAGTCGGGATCGGCAGGTCGAGGATCGGCAGCCGCTGCCGGTGACGACCTTTGACGCAAAGTGCGACGATTCGTTCATCATCGGTCAGCTCGACTCTCATCACGGTCACCTGCACTCCGAGAACCTCCGTGTCGAACGGAAGCAATAGGTTGTCCTCGATCATCGTGAACAGGCCCGATATTTGCTCGGAATCTCCGTGGGCGTCGATGGTTGCTTCCTCGACAAGAGCATCGAGCTGTTTCGGCGTCAGACCCGGCTTCGCAGGTATCCGGCGGCCTGTCGCAATCCTTCCTGTCACGCTTCCTACCAAGACCCATCGCCGCGCGGGTCGGCCTGCGCCGCTTCGCTTTCACTCAAGTCCAGCATCGGCGCTTTCGCTTCGGCCGAGTAGCCGATCGCGCGGTAGCCGTTCATTCGTCTCTCGAACATTCGAGCGAGCATCGGAACGGAGCGGTCGACGTAGTCGTAGATACAGACCTCAGTCTTGCCCGAGCGCGGCCGGCTGAGGCGCCCGGCGTATTGAACGAGGGTGCCCTTCCATGAGATGGGCATTGCCAGGAAGAGCGTGTCGAGCCGCGCGTCGTCGAATCCTTCGCCGATGTACCGGCCTGTGGCGAGCACGAGGCGCCGATCGCCGGCGGGAATTGCCGATAGTCGCGCCAGAGCTTCACGCCTCACCTTGCTCGAGGTACCGCCTCGAAGGACGACCAGGGCTGGGCAGAACGGACGGAGGCTGGATTCGAGGAGGTCGAGGTGATCTCGGCGCTCCGTGAGCACGATCGGCGACCGGCCCTCATCGAGGGCGCGGGTCACGTCCCGGACGATCTGTTCGTTTCGTGGCGCGTGGTTCGTCAGCGCGGCGTAGATTCGCTGTATTGAAGGCGCGGACGGTTCGGAGAAGGAGAAGCCGGTCTCCTTCACGAGAAGGCGTTGGCGGAAGGAGGGGATCGCGCCGGTTTTCCTGGGATCGATCACGAATCGTGTCGGGCCAAGCTGCATGTGGAGGATCGGCTGATGGCCGTCTCGCCGCTGGGCCGTCGCGGTCAGACCGGTCACGAAGCGCGCTCGGACCTCCCTGAGCACCCGCTCGAACGACACGGCCGGAACGTGATGACACTCGTCCACGATGACGTGGCCGTAGCTCGCGACGATGTCCTCGACGGACTCTCCACGAACCAAGCTCTGGATCATGGCGACATCCAATCGTCCATTTGGGCGTCGCTTTCCACCGCCCAACTGGCCGATCTCCTTCGGATCGATACCCAGGAACAACGAAAGCCGCGCGACCCACTGATCGAGGAGCGGCTGGCGGTGGACCAGAACCAGCGTCGATCGAGCCCTCACGGCAACCAGGTAGGCACCAACAACGGTTTTTCCGCTGCCCGGCGGCGCCACGAGCACGCCCACCTCGTGCCGAAGCAGCTCCTTGGTGGCCTCCTGCTGAATCTTGGTCAGGCTTCCGTTGAAGACGAGCTCGAGAGGGTCGCCGTTCTTCCGCTCGTCTCGGACGACGAGCTTGGTGCCGACCTCGCGGAGGAGTACCTCGAGTTCGTTCAGACAGCCGCGCGGCAGCGCGACATGGCCGTCGAGAAATTCCGAACAATCGATGACCCGAGGTGTGAGAGCCGTGGAAAGCCGGAGGCTCTGCTTCTTGAAGAACTCGGGGTTCTGGAAGGCGGCGAGTCGCTTGATCTGGTTGAGGAGAGCCGACGGAAGGCCGGAAGTTTCGATGAAGACTCGCTGGGCGAGAACGAGGTTGACCTCCCGTGGCATGGGTCCGGAGAGGGTCACTCGTGCGTGCCGTTGCGACGGCGGCCGTTCCCAGGGTTCGTGCCTCTGGGGATCCGTGCCGTCGTCGGGGAGTCGAATGCCGATGACCTGACCTCTGCGTGCCGCCTCCGCGACAATTTGCGCAACGACAGCCGGATCGATGCGTTTGATCGAGGCCAGGTAGCCCCACTGATCCGCGTAGGGCTTCAGGTCGTCGGTGAGGAATTCGGTGTTGCCCTTTTTACGAGGCTCGGTCTGTAGTGGAAGTGCGATGAGGTTGCCGAAGCCGCCGCGTGGGAGCGTGTCCTGGTTGGGAAAGAGCCGATCGTAGGACTCCATGCTCAGCAGGTGGTGTCGCGCCATCGTCTGCGTGATCAGGAAACAGCCCATTCTCCGGGCCTCTGCTGCGGGGACCGGAGCTGAGAAGAAGAACCACACGTGAGCGCCATTCCCGGAGCGCGATCTCTCGATGGCGACGGGGAGGCCCATCTCGCGACAGGTCTGTGCGAATGCCGACACGTCCTCAACCCAGGAGGCTTTATCGAAATCGGCAGCGAGCAACCAGCAGGTCTCGTCCTGCAACAGCGGGTATGTGCCGACCACGTGTCGCCCCTGCAGGTGGTCCAGGATCACCTGATCGGCCACAGCCGTGAACGCCTGGCTCGGGCACTCTCCGCACTTGACTCGAGGCTTCTCGCAAATTCCGCGAACCCACTCGTTGGCGCAGGCCGGGGCATACCCCTTCTTGCCGGTCCGGCGATTCGTCCACAGTCTCGGGAAGACATCGTCTCGCCCCCGAAAGAGACTCCGAAAGAGGGCCACCTTTTCCCCGGGAGTCATCAGGGTTGGCGCTGCGGGAAGCGAGAGAGCCCCAGGGGTGACGACCGGCGTTACCGGGGGAATTTTGGCGAGTTCGTCCCGAAATGCTTCCAGACTTGCTCGGAGCCCGTCTTGTTGTTCCTGAAGACGCGTCAGATCGATTTCGGTTCGTTTGATTGCCGAAAGGAGCGCGGTCCGGGATGCCATGTCAATTTCGATCGTCTTCTCTTCAACGTCACGATTGAGGGCGCTCGATGTCCTCGAGCACGGCGATCAACGGTACGAGGTCGTGTGAAACAACCTGCCAGACGATGTCTTCGTCGACTCCGAGGTAGTCGTGAACGATGACGTGGCGCATCCCGATGACCGCCGTCCAAGGGATCGTCGACAAACGCTCCCGCGTCGCGGGAGAGACCGTGCGCGCGGCCTCTCCGATCACCTGCACCAAATGGGTGACTGCCAGGCGCAGGTTTTCGTCGACATCGTAGGCGCTGCGATCGAACCCTTCGACCTTCGAAACCGCCCGCCGAGCCGTTTCCAGCATGTGCTGAATGTAAACGCCGTCATCATGTTGCATAGAGGACTTCGGCCGCGGCGAGGACCCGTTCGCGCATGAGGGGAAGAAGGAACTTCGGCGTGATGAGATCGATTCGGCGGCCTCCCATCAGGTTCGACAGCTCGTCCTTCATCTCGATGAACGCGAAGCCCGGGACGTGGCCTTCTTCAAACTCGACGAGTACGTCGACGTCGCTCTCCGGGCCGAAGTCGTCGCGCAGGACAGACCCGAAGAGTGCCAGCTTCCGGATGTGGTGATCCGAGCAGAACCGATTCAAGCGGCGAGAGTCGATAGATACCTGTGCATTCATGCTCTTCTCCCCGCGACATTCAGGTTACCTTGAAGTCGCCGATTCTTGTTCGTGAGTGCCGTGAGCCGGATGATCCTCAGCCACTGAGCCGTGGATGTCGATGGACGGCGAATGGACGCCGCTTCGCCGTGTGCCATCGGGGCTCCGGAGACCGGGCTGCAAAGTCGGTAGCTCTGTAACCGCTTCTTTCTTAATTCCTTATGCCATCTTAGAAGGAGAGATCCACTGCCGAACGTTCCATTATTCGAGTTCCATATTCAGTCAGAATGCTCCACCACTTCCTCAGGTATCGACGTAGGTAAAGCAATCTCGTCACT
>JBDSFL010000256.1:0-2896 GCA_039919545.1 Thermoanaerobaculia bacterium
GTTGATTTTGCCGCGGCCTTGAACGGAAAGGGGCGCTACCGCTCGCAGACCGACGCTCTCGTCTCGGCCGGCTTGACGCGTCGGACCTGGTCGGACTATTACGCCCGTTCGTTCTCTCCCGCGCGGATCCTCGATGCAATCGCCCGCACCAGACTCGTGGGCGCCCTGCGCAGGCTGCGGAGCTAGCTTCAGCTCGTCGCGCGAAGCTCGCGCGCGGCCGCCAGGATCAACCGCGTGTCCGGCCTGTTGACGACCAGCAGCGTGCCCACGTAAGCAGCCATCGCCGCGCTTCCGGCCACCAATAGCTGCATCCAGCCGGCCTGGATCCGGGCGGTGATCAGGAGAGTGATTCCCGCGGCGAGGAGCGCGGCGATCGTGGTCCGTGCGACCGACCAGACGACTGGCCCAGGACGCCATCCGATCCTGGGGGCGATGACGAGCAGGTGCAAGGCAAACGAAGTCGTCACACACACGACGAAGCCCCAAGCCACGCCAGCCGCTCCGAGCTTCGTCACCAGGAGCGCCGTGTACAGAAGGTAGGTGACGCCCTCGATCGCCCCCAGGACCGACAGGATCACCGTCGCTCTGAGCGCATAAAGGACGCGGCCCGTCACGAGGCCGAGAGAGGTTGCTGCCACCGCGACGAAATAGATCTGCAGCAGGCTGCTCACGTGCTCGACCTCGATCGTCGTGAACCGTCCTCCCTGGAAAAGCGCCATCACGATCGATCGCGCCAAGCAGACTCCCACCAGGATGGCCGGTGCGATCAGGATCCAGAGAGTCCGGATCGCCGTCGAGAGGCTCGCCCCGAGAGCCTGGAAATCGGCCTGCGCTGCCTGGCGCGCCATCCGCGGAAAGAGCACCGTGGCGACGCCCACGGAAAGGAGAACGGCAAGAGGGCCGATCAGGCTGCTGGCGTAGGAGATCTCGGAGATGCTGCCCTGCTGCAGACGGGAGCCGAAATAGCGCTCCGCCACGATCGACAGCCGGACCGAAACTCCGGAAAGAAGCAAAGGCCAGAGCAGCGTGAGAGCCTCGCGCACGCCTTCCAGCCCGAGGACGCCACGGAGGCCGAGACTCCCGCGCGTCAGCACGCGCCCGAGCAGGAGCATCTGCACCACGGCGGAGATGCACGTGGCAGCGGCCATTCCAGATATCCCGTACGTCGGCGCGAGCACGAGCAGGAGCGTGAGGTTGAGAAGCCCTCCGATCAGAGGCACGACCGCGGGCCACAAGAAACGGCTCTCGGCGTTCTCGATGCTCGCCGCCATCGCCACGGCCGCCGCAGCGACGACCGTCGGCCAGAGGATGAACGCCATTCGCGCGGCCACCGCGTGCGCCGGAGGGGGAAGGCCGGGCGCGGTGATGTGCAGCAGGAATGACGATCCGAAGGCGCAGACGATCGTCAGGAGCACGGTCGCCGTGAGCACGACGTTGGCGATGCCTTGCGACACCCGGAGGGCTTCCGATCTCCCGTGCCGGTGCGCGGTCATGACGATGACGGGAACGCATACCTGGGGAAGCACGCCGATCACGACCGCAGTGACGTATTGCGGCAGAGCGAGAGCAGCGAGATAGGCGTCGAGGTCGAGACTGGCCCCGAAGAGCCGAGCCATGGCGACTCGATTCAGCAACATCGAGAGATGGACTCCGACCGTGACGACGGTGACCCCCACGATGGGCCGGATGAGGGAGCTGGTCGAGAGCGGCGAAACGGGCGCGGGAATACCAGGCTCGACGTTCGACACTTGCTCGAAGGCTGACCGACCCGTCCTGGCTCGTCAAGACATTCCGGCTAGAATCACCACGTCCGATGCAGCCCGTCTCCCAGAGCATCCGGCAGCGTCTCCGCTGCCCCATTTGCACCGCTCGCCTCGCTTTCGAAACCGACTGTCGCTGCACGAACGAATCCTGTGCGATGCGTTTCCCGGTCATCGACGGCGTCCCCATCCTCCTCGACGAGCAGGCCAGCATTTTCACCTTCAGCGATTTCGTCGAGAAGCGAAAGACCTACTTCGATCCGAATCGACGGGGTCATCGCCTCAGAGACCTGTTCGTCCGAATGCTGTACGAGAACACGACCGAGGGCAAAACGGACGAGCTCCTGTCGACGTTCGCTCGCCATCTGAGGCTTCCCGCTCCCCGCATCCTCGTGGTGGGAGCGGGAGCCGCCGGCCTTGCGAGTCTTTCGAGCCGAGGCATCGAGGTCGTCTCCACGGACGTGTCTCTGGGCGACGACGTCGCGATCGTCTGCGATGGGCATGATCTCCCCTTTGACGACGAGACCTTCGACGGCGTCATCGCGCAGGCGGTGCTCGAGCACGTGGTCGATCCGGTCCGCTGTGTCGAGGAGATGCATCGCGTGCTGCGGCCCGACGGCATCGTGTTCAGCGACACGCCCTTCATGCAGCAGGTGCACGGGGGGAGGTTCGACTTCACCCGCTTCACGCACCTGGGGCACCGGCGCTTGTTCCGGCGCTTCGAGGAGCTCGAGAGCGGCGCGTCGGCCGGGCCTGGAATCGCCTTGATCTGGTCGTACCGGTACTTCCTGCTCAGCTTCAGCACCTCGCTCACCCTGACGCGATTTCTTCGCGTCTTCGCCAAGGCGACGTCTTTCTGGTGGAAGTACTTCGACCGATTCCTGATCGATCGTCCGGGCGCTCTGGATGCTGCCTCCGGTCTCTATTTCATCGGCCGCAAGAGCGAGAGCGTTCTCTCCGATCGGGCGCTGGTGGCGTCGTACCGCGGCGTGAACCAGCGGTGATCCCGGCTCGAACGCTTCTGTACGTGGTGCCCGAGGCACGGTTCTTCGCCACCCATCGCATGCCACTGGCGCTGGCCGCGAAGGCTCGAGGGTACGACGTTCACGTCGCGACGCCGGACGGTGAGGCGGTAC
>JBDSFL010000369.1:0-7309 GCA_039919545.1 Thermoanaerobaculia bacterium
ACGATGCCAACGGCAAGCTGTTCTCCTCGTACCGGCGATCCGACACCGGCACCGCTCCCCCGCTGCCCACCGATTCGCGAGCCGACTTCGGCGAGAACCTGCTGCACGTCTCGCAGCCCGTCATCTACCAGAGCGAACGGTATGGAACGGTCTACCTCGGCACCTCGACCGCCGAGCTCGACCAGAAGATCCGCACCTACCTGGTCACCATGCTGACGGCGCTCCTGGTCCTGCTCTCCCTCTCGGTGCTCGTGGCCCTCAAGCTGCAAGGGCTCATCTCCGACCCGATCCAGAATCTCGCGCGCGCCGCCCGGACGATCTCTCAAGGCCATGACTATTCCATCCGGGTCACCAAGACCGCCGATGACGAGATCGGCACGCTGTACGACAGCTTCAACCAGATGCTGGTGCAGATCGAGAGGCGCGAGGAGGAACGGGATCGCGCGGATCAGCGCACGCGCGAGAAGAGCCACTTCCTGGCGCACATGAGCCATGAGCTGCGCACGCCGCTGAATTCCATCATCGGCTTCTCGGACATCCTCCTCACGCGCTCGGCGGAAAAGCTCACGCCGAAGGAGATGAAGTTCCTTCGCAACATAAACTCCTCGGGAGACCATCTCCTCGGCATCATCAACAACATCCTCGATCTCTCGAAAATCGAGGCGGGAAAGATGGAGATCGTCTCGGAGCGCGTGCTCGTGCCCGAGATCGTGGACGGCGTCTGCAACGTGATGAAGGGCTTCGCCTCGCGGCGCGGCATCATCTTCACGACCGAGTTCGAGGAGCGCCTGCCGCCGCTCGATGCGGATCCGATCCAGCTCAAGCAGATTCTCTACAACCTGCTCTCGAACGCGGTGAAGTTCTCACCCGACCACTCCTCCGTGGCCGTTCGCGTGCGTCAGCTCGGCTCGAAGGAGTCTTGGCTCGAGGTGCGCTCGATCGAGTTCGCCGTCAGCGATCAGGGCATCGGCATCGAGCCCGAGGATCGGGAGCGCATCTTCGAAGAGTTCCATCAGCTCGACGCCACCGCCGGCCGCAAGTTCGAGGGCACCGGGCTGGGGCTCGCGCTGGTGAAAAACTTCGTCGAGCTGCATCGCGGCAAGGTGCAGGTGGACAGCACCCCGGGCCAGGGCAGCACCTTCCGGGTGATCCTGCCGTGCGCGGGAAGTGTGGTTTCTGGCTCCAGGGCCGCTGGATCCGCGGCCGCGAGCGAGGCTTGATCGTCGGAATCGGCGGCCTGACGGTGGTCAGAAATCCAGACGCGCCGAGATCACCACGGCACGCCCGGGCTGCGGCAGCAGCGAGTTGAAGAAGCCGTTCGAGCCGTGCCAGCGGCCCTCCTCGTCGAAAGCGCCGGGTGTCGTGCCCGCATCGGCGTCGCGGATTCCCGGGTCGAACACCTCGGCATCGGCCAGGTTGGTGACCTTCACCGCGAACCCCAGCCCGCGCAGGAGGAGATCGTTGGCCGAGAGCGTCAGGTCGGCGATGAAGGAGGCGGGTACGCTCCTCACGGGATTGGACTCCACCGTCGTCCTGCGCCCGATGTAGCGGCCGCGCAGCGTCGCGCTCAGCTTTCGCGTGACGAGGGCGGTGGCGCCGAGGGTGACGCGGTCGCGGGCGAGATCGCCGATGCGGCCGGTCGACTCCTGCCCCGCGGCGTCGAACCGCTTCTCGTCCGCCTGCAGGATGCTGGAGTAGTACACCCAGACCCGCAGCGGCTGCGAGAATCCGGGCGTTTTTATGAACGCTTGGAGATGGGCGTCCACGCCGAAGACCCGACGGTCTCCCAGGTTTCGCGCCCCCTGCGCGGTGTTGACGATCGTGCCGGCATTGCGGATGGTGTAGGCGCTGAGCAGCGCCTGCACGGAGCTCTTCTGGTAGCTCGCGCTCACCTCGACGGTGCGCGAGCGCTCGGGTTCGAGGTTCGGATCGCTCCCCGAGCCGGTCCAGCCGCCGTACAGGAGCCGCGGGTTCGGCTCCTGGAACGCCTCGCCGTAGAGGGCCTTGGCGCTCCAGGGTCCGAAGTGTCCGACGTAGCCGGCGCGAATGGTGGCCGCGCTGCCGTACTCCGAATTGTGATCGTTGCGGATGCCGAGATTCAGCTGATGATGGGCGTCGATCCGGTACTTCCCTTGCACGTAGACGCCGATGTCCTCGGTCGTGATCCGGTTCTGGGCCACCGGTGTGGGAAAGGCGGGCGTGGGATACGGATACGTGCTGGCGTTCAGCTGCGCCGCGGGAATGCTGGGCCCGTAATGAACGTCGTAGGCTTTTTGCAGATCCTTCTGCTCGTACTTGAGCCCGCCCGTGAGGACCAGCGCCTGGGTCGCACGGAACTCGAAGTCCTGGAACAGCGACCAGCTCGAGTTCAGCGCCTGCCAGTACGAAACGTCCACGAGCTGCGCCGGTGCGGCGCCGGCTGGAGCCGGATTGCTCTCGACGAAGTAGGAATCGCTGGAGAGATCGCTCTTGCGGTATCTCAACAGGGTGCTCGAGCTCCACTGCGCGTTCAGCGTGCGCTGGTCGCGCAGGAAGAGGTTGAGGTCGGGCCGCGCCCACACGGCGTTGTTCTGCACTCGGTCGGTGGCGTAGACGAGGCCGTAGCCCGAATTGAGGTTGAAATACTGAACGCCCAGCTCGATCGTGCCGAGGCCCACCCGGAGGTCCACCCCGCGCTGCTTCCGGTGCGAGAGGAAAGAGCCGCCGAGGTTGGGGTTGTCCACGATCCCGCCCCAGAGCCGTCGATCGGCCGTGTAGCGGTTCCGCGTGTACTCGTAGCTCTCGATGTGCGACGTGTCGAGATCTCCGTTGTCGAGCCGCACGGTCGCCGAGACGCGCAGATCGTCTTTTCGATAGAGCACGTTCGCGTCGACGATGCGCGCCGCCGAGCTCCCGCCGGAGAGCGTGGCCCTCACCGAGGTGCCGTTCTCCTTCCGGTCATTCGACGTGATCACGTTGATCACGCCCATGAAAGCGTTGGCTCCGTACACGGAGGAGGCCGGGCCGTAGACCACCTCGACCCGGTCGATGTTCGAGAGCGGCATCGTCACGAGCACGTCGGCCGTGTTGTAGTAGAGATGGTTCATCACCATCCCGTCCACGAGGAAGAGGAACGGGTCGCCGATCGTGTTGCGGTAGCCTCGCCAGTAGTTCTTGAGGTAGGTGTCTCCATACGGGCGGACGACGTCCATGCCCGGCAGGTCGTCGAGGATCTCGGAGAATTCCGTGTAGCCGCGCAGACGGATATCGGACTGGGTGACCACGATCACCGTGGCCGGGGCGTCGCTGAGACGCTCCTTGCTGTTGGAGGCGGACACGATGCTCACTCCGAGCAGCTCCTCGAGACTCAGCTCGGGAAGCGCCTCCTCGGCCGCGAGGAGCTCCGTCTGAAGCGTCTGCGGCTCGGGACCGGGAGCTGGCCGCGCGACGCAAGGAAAGCCGACGGCGGCGAGCGCCAGCGCCAGGATGAGCGAAGCCTTTCGAAAGCCTCGAATCACGTCCTCCTCAGCGGGGCGTCAGGTCCGGGAGCGGGATCTCGACCGCCTCGGCGTAACCCTCCGCGATCTCGTGCCCCCCCTGATAGTCGACGGCATCAGGACGCTTGATCGCAGATTGCGCGACGATCCGGTCGCGGCGGATGCCGCGAAAGCTTTCGAGGTTCGTGAAGCCGCGCTCGGCGTTCTTCTCCAGGAACTCGGTCATGCCGTTCGTGAGCGTCTTGATCACGTTGGGCCCGATGGCGTGGTCGAGCATCGCGGCCGTGCAGACCTGGACGGTGCCGCAGCCGAGCATGAAGTAGCTGAGGGCATGGGCGAAGTTCGAGATCCCGCCGATTCCCGAGAAAGCGTGATCGGGAAACGCCTGCGTGAGCTGCGTCATCTTCGCGAGCGAGAGCGGCAGGATGGCCGGACCGCCCAGGCCGCCGGTGGAGACGAAGCCGTCCACGTTGACCTCGAACTCCAGCGTCTCGGGATCGATCATCGGCAGCGAAGGGAACGTATTGGAGGAAGCGATGGCATCCGCGCCGCCGAGGAAGGCGCCGCCGGCTTCGAGGACGATGTCGGTCGTGGAGGGGGGAAGCTTCGCCCAGATGGGGATGCGGGACACCTCCTTCACGACCTTCGTCACCACGGAGATGAGCTCCTGGTCCTTGCCGATGTTGGAGCCCATGTCCTTGCGATCCATGTGCGGACAAGAGAGGTTCAGCTCGAAGCCGTCCACCCCCTCGTCCTGACAGGCCTTGGCGAGCGTCTGCCAGGCGGCGAGCTCCTTGTCGCTGCCGGAACCGGCCATGATCGAGGCGATGAGGACCTTGCCGGGATACAGCTTCTTGATGCGGCCCAGCCGCGGAACCCACCAGTCGAGCGGCTTGTCGGAGATCAGCTCCCAGTTCCACGACGAGTGAAGCGCCGAGCCCGGCGACTTCTTCATCGTGATGTTCGATGTCTCGACGCTCGTGCGCAGGAATTTCGTCTTCGGCCCGCGCACGTTCACGACGGGATGCAGGCCGATGGTCTTCGTGACCACGCCCCCCCAGCCGGCGTCGAACGCCCGCATGATGTTCGTCTCGGACTCGGTGGGCGGAGCCGACGAGAGCAGGAACGGGTTGTCGAACCGGATTCCCGTGAAGACAGTGGAGAGATCGACGCTCATGAATGCCTCCCGACGGATCGACGAATCATACGCGGAACCACGCTCGACCGACCGTCACCACGGGCTGTTCACGATCACGAGCAGCGAGACGACGCTGATGAAGATCCAGAGCATCACCCCTTGAGCCAGAGGACGCCAGCCAACCGCCTTCAGCGTCTCTCGAGAGAGTCCGGCCCCGATGAGGAAGAGCGTGAGCGTGAAGCCGAGCCGGGCCACCTGGGAAAGCACGGGCGAAAGCGACGCGATGGCCGGCACGAAGCTGCGGCTCAACGAGGCGAGCAGGAAGAGGCCGATGAACCACGGCACCTGCCCTTTCCCGCGCGGTTGCGTCTCACCTGTTTTCAGATCGCGAAACGCGAACGAAGCGCCGAGCGCGATGGGCACGATCCAGAGTGCGCGCGAGAGCTTGACGGCGGTCGCTGTCTGGAGGGCGAGCGGACCATAGAGGGAGCTCGCCCCGACCACCGAGGAAATGTCGTGGATCGCGACGCCGGCCCACGTCCCGAACTGGACCTCGCTCAGGTGAAAGAAATGCCCCAGCATCGGAAACACATAGAGGCCCACGGCGTTGAGGATGAACACCGTCCCGATCGCCACGGTCATCTCGCCCTGCCCCGCGCCCACCACCGAGCCCACGGCCGCGATGGCCGAGCCGCCGCAGATCGCCGTGCCCGCCGAGATGAGAAGCGACGTTCGGCGCGCGACCGAGAGGGCGCGGCCGAGGAGCGTCCCGAGCACCAGCGTCGCGAGGATGGTGGCCGCGGCGAACAGGATCCCGGTCGCCCCGGCTCGCAGCACGATCGTCAGCTCCATCCCGAATCCGAGCAGCACGACGCAGGTCTGCAGGAGCGGCTTCGAAGCCTTCTGACCGGCGCTGGCAAACGGGTTCGTGACGAGCAGGGCCAGAAGCGCGCCGAGCGCGAGGGCCGCCGCGGGAGATCCCCAGGGGGAGAGGGAGAGGAGCGCGGCGAGCACGAAGAGCGCGCCGCGGGCCCGGGCGCCGGCGGCACTCGTCGCGGTATGCGAGTCCGGAGCGCGCTCCACGCGCGCCTCGTCCCTCAGCATCGACAGCGGAAACGGAAGGAGTTCGTCAGGCCGGCGAGTCTAGCAATGCTGCTGGACGCTGCCCGCCGGTGTGACTCTGGAGCCAATCTCGAGGGGAAATATGGAGCGGGCGAGGAGGTTCGAACTCCCGACATTCAGCTTGGGAAGCTGACGCTCTACCAACTGAGCTACGCCCGCGCGCCGGCGGAGGCCGTTTGTACCGCGCTCGCAGACGGGCGTCAAGCCGTCCCCGTGGGTTCCCGCCGGTAGGCTGTCACTCGAAGTAGCCCGACACGTCGAGGATCACATCCGCCGCCGCAGGAGACTCGTTCCTGATTGCCAGCGTGCCCGATCCGTCGCCCGCAAGGCCCAGGATCAGGTTGTTTCCCCGGACGCGCCCTCCCGTGAACGACAGGATGCTCGAGACGGGCGAGACCCCATCGCCCGCGAACGCGCGCAGCGTGCCGGTGGCGGAAGGGTTCACCACCGTCAGGTTTCCCACGAGCGTCCGGGCGCCGGCCGGAATCCCGCACGAACCCGCGGCCGGAAACTGCCGCTGGGAATAAGCCGGAATGGGTGGTCCACCGAAGGTTCCCGCATTTCCGCGCGTATCGAGCAGGCGGCAGGGCGTGAGCACGAAGAGCCCCGTGGCGACCGGGGGCGGCGGCGCCACCAACGGACAGGTGAGAGAGAGCAGGAAGATGGCCTCTCCGGTGCCGACGTACAGGTTCACCGCGGAGCCCTGTGCGAAACCTCGCATCACGACAGGCCCGAAGAACAGCGTGGAACCTCCGCTCATGAAGCTGGCCGAGCTGGCCACGACGGACGGCGTGAGGTCCACACCCCAGTTCGACGCCGCCCAGGTGAACAACTTGTTGTCGTTTCCGCCGGCGCTGCTCACCCGGACCCAGCTCATCACCAGGAGGTCGTTCGCCGTCGCGATCATCGTCCCGGAGCTCGACGGCGCCGAGTTCGCCCACGGCGCGGCCAGGGTCAGCTTGGGTCCCACGACCGACAGGCTCACGCCGTCGGAAGTGCGCGCGAGCGCGACACCGGACGTGCCGTAGGGAGAGCTCGGGCTCTTGGTGTGGACCATGATGTAGAGCTTCCCATCCCCTGGATGGATCGCCGCCGCGAAGTCGCCGATGTTGTGGCCGGCCGGAAGGCCGAAGTCCACGGGCGTGAACAGATGCGCGCTCAGCCCGGTGGAAATGGCCCCGACGGCTCCAGGGCTGCGTCCATCGACGACCACGAGGGCGTCTCCCCTCGAGTAGACCAGGAAGTGGCCGGCCCCGACGAGGCCCGTACCCCCGTAGGTCCCCGGAACCGACTCGCTCGCGATCGAGCCCGCCAGCTCGTTGCCGGGAGGCGCCACGAAGCTCGTGATGTCGGCGACCTTGAGAGAGGTGGTGCCCGCAGTGGGGTACAGGGCATATCCCAGATAGCGGCTCCCGAACGCGTCGATCGCCAGGCTGTTCGCGGAGGCGCCCGTGAACTCTCCGCCGAAATCGTAAATCGCCCCGCTCGGCTTCATCACGAGGACACCATGAGGGATGGCGCGGGTGCCGACCATCACGCGTGAGCCGTCCGCAGCCGCCACCGCGGCGGTCAT
>JBDSFL010000393.1:0-3496 GCA_039919545.1 Thermoanaerobaculia bacterium
TGCACCCGGTGGCGAGCGCCTATCGACTCGATCGCTTCCAGCGCGGCTACCTCATCGACGAGAAGGGCGTGGGCGCGCAGCCCAATCTCCACTGACCAGGCGATGCGAATCCAATGCCCTTTCTGCGGTGAACGTGACGTTGGCGAATTTGCGTATCTGGGTGACGCGGGCGCTCACCGCCCCGACCCTGGGCTGCCCGATGCCGATGAACGCTTCTATGAAGCGGTCTACCTGCGCGACAACCCGGCGGGCCCACACGCCGAGCTCTGGTATCACGCGTTCGGCTGCCGCAGCTGGCTGCGCGTCACGCGGAACACACGCACCCACGAGGTCCTGGCAGTGGCGTTCGCGGGCCCGATCGAGGCAAAAGCGTGATCGACGGCAGTCGACTTGCCGGCGGCCTCATCGACCGTGCACGCCCCATCGCTTTTCGTTTCGACGGCAAGGCGTTCTCGGGCTTTGGCGGCGACACCCTCGCCTCCGCCCTCCTCGCCTCCGGCGTGCGGCTCTTCGGGCGTTCGTTCAAGTATCACCGTCCCCGCGGCCTCCTGACTGCCGGCCCTGAAGAGCCCAATGCCATGGTCGAGCTACGCACCGGCGCGCGGCGCGAGGCGAATACGCGCGCCACCACGATCGAGCTCTTCGAAGGGCTCGAGGCGACGAGCCAGAATCGCTGGCCCACGCTCGCGTTCGACCTGATGGCGGTCAACTCGCTCCTGTCGCCGCTCTTTGTCGCCGGCTTCTACTACAAGACCTTCATGTGGCCGCCGGCGTGGTGGGAAAGGTTCTACGAGCCGGCCATCCGTCGCGCCGCCGGCCTCGGCCGCGCGAGCCTGGAGGAAGACCCCGACACCTACGAGGTCGCGCACGCATTCTGCGACGTGCTGGTGATCGGCGCGGGGCCCGCGGGACTGGCCGCAGCGCTGGCCGCCGCAAGATCAAAGGCCCGCGTGATCCTCTGCGACGAGGATTTCGTCCTGGGTGGACGGCTGAATGCCGAGCGACACGAGATCGACGGCTCTCCGGGCGGGGCGTGGGCCGCGAAGCTCGAAGCGGAGCTGCGCTCCTTTCCGGACGTTCGCGTCATGCGCCGGACAACCGTGTTTGGCGTCTACGACGCCGGCATGTCGGGAGCGCGTACGTTCGGCGCGCTCGAGCGGGTATCGGATCACCTGGCTGTACCGCCGCCGCATCAGCCACGCCAGCGCATGTGGAAGATCGTGGCCCGCCGCACGGTTCTCGCGGCCGGCGCCATCGAGCGGCCGATCGTCTTCGGCGGCAATGATCGGCCGGGCGTGATGATGGCTTCCGCGGTTCGCACCTACGTGAACCGCTTCGGGGTCACGCAGGGACGGCGGGGCGCGCTGTTTACCACCTGCGACGACGGCTGGCGCACGGCACAGGATCTTGCGAGAGCCGGCGTCTCGGTCGAGGCGATCATCGACGCGCGCGTTACGGTCGATCCGACCCTCCTCGAGGCCGCGAAGCGCCAGGGCACGCGAACCTTTCTCGGCTCGCAGGTGATCGACGCCAACGGCTCACCGGTCGACCGCATCACGGTGCGGGATCGTGACGGACAAGTGACGCGGATCTCGATCGACACCCTCGCCGTCTCAGGCGGCTGGAACCCAACCGTCGCCCTCTCGACGCATCTGGGAGGGCGTCCAAAGTGGTCTGACGCGCTCGCCGCATTCGTCCCTGGCGACCTGCCCGGCGGGATGACGGTGGCGGGCGCGGCTCGTGGCGCGTTTGGACTGGCGGAGGCATTGCGCGAGGGGCTGGCCGCCGGACAGGAAGCGGCCCAGGCGACCGGTCACGCGAAGTCCGCGAACCCGATCTGGCGAGCCGACGATGAAGCCAGGGGCGTCACCGCCTTTTGGCATGTTGCCGGCGCCACGGGCAAGGCGTTCGTCGACTTCCAGCACGACGTAACCGACACCGACGTGGCCCTTGCCGCCCAGGAGGGCTATCGCTCGGCCGAGCACCTGAAGCGCTACACGACGCTCGGCATGGCGACCGACCAGGGAAAGACCTCGAGCGTCACCGGCCACGCGATCATGGCCGCGATCACGGGGCGCTCCATCCCGGAGGTGGGCACGACCACGTTCCGGCCGCCCTACTCGCCCGTCGCCGTGGGCGCCGTTGCCGGGATCCATCGCGGCAGGCACTTCCGGCCCACGCGGGTCACGGCGAGCCATGCCTGGGCCATCGAGCAAGGCGCCGTCTTCGTCGAGGCGGCGCAGTGGCTCCGCGCACAGTGGTACCCGAGGCCCGGCGAGAAGGATTGGCTGGAGAGCGCGGTGCGAGAGGTGAAGACCGTGCGCTCGGCTGTGGGCGTGTGCGACGTCTCGACGCTCGGGAAGATCGATATCCAGGGCGCCGATGCGGCGATATTCCTCGACCGCGTGTACACAAACTTGTTTTCGACGCTGCCGGTGGGCAGGGTGCGATACGGCTTGATGCTGCGCGAAGACGGGTTCGTCATGGATGACGGCACGACCGCGCGCCTACGTGATGGCCACTACGTCATGTCCACGACGACCACAGGCGCAGGAAAGGTCATGCAGCACCTCGAGCACGCACGCCAGGTGCTGTGGCCGCAGCTGGACGTCCAGATCGTGTCGGTCACCGAGCAGTGGTCGCAGTACTCGATCGCGGGGCCGCGATCGCGTGAGCTGCTGCAACGGCTGGTCGGCGACGGGATCGATGTCGGCAACGCCGCCTTTCCTCACCTCGCGTGCGTCGAATTAACCTGGCAAGGCCTCACCTGCCGGCTTTTCCGCATCTCGTTTTCCGGGGAGCTCGCGTACGAGCTTGCGGTTCCCGCCCGCTACGGCGATGCGGCCATTCGCGCCATTGTCGCGGCCGGCGGGGAATTGGGAATCACGCCCTATGGAACGGAGGCGCTCGGCATCATGCGTGTCGAGAAGGGCCACGTTGCGGGCAACGAGCTGAACGGAACGACCACGGCGGACGACCTGGGACTCGGGAAGATGATGTCGCTGAAGAAGGACTTCATTGGGCGGGTACTGGCGCGCCGGCCCGGACTTGCGGATCCAGAGCGGGCCATGCTGGTCGGGATCCAGCCCGTCGACCGCTCGGTGCGCCTGAACGCCGGCGCGCACTTTCTCCCCATGGGAGCGGAGTCGCGGTTGGGGAACGACCAGGGCTACGTCACCTCGGTCGCCTTCTCCCCGATGCTCGGGCACTGGATCGGGCTGGGCCTCCTGTCCCGCGGCCGCGAGCGCTTCGGCGAGCGCATCCGCGCGTACGATCCGCTGCGTGGCAAGGACACCGCGGTCGAGGTCGTGTCACCGCATTTCTTCGATCCGGAAGGCGTGCGCCTCAAGGGCTGATTGATGAGCGAATCCACATTGGCCGCGCGCCCCGGCTTCCATGGCCTTCTCCGCTCAGCCGGCCAAGGTGGCGGCGTCATCGTCACGGAACGAGGCGAGCTGGGGCTCGCGACGGTGATCGCCCGCAAGGGGCGGGCTGG
>JBDSFL010000537.1:0-5819 GCA_039919545.1 Thermoanaerobaculia bacterium
ACGTTCGGGTATTCGCGTGTCTGGCGCGCGGGAACGGTGACCGTACGGGACAGCGTCTGGCGGCTCACGAGATCGTCGTACGAGAGCTGGAACGTGGCGGCGGATCCCGTCACGCTGATGAAGCCCATCAAGGACTGGAACGTGAACGGTGTCGCGCCGCCGATGAACGTCGGGAAGCCGTGAACGACGGCCGGGATGACGAGGGCCTGCGTGCCAGCGGCCCTCGCCCATCGGGGTCGCCCCTGAGCATTCAGCAGGAAGCGTGACGAGGGTTCCGTGGCCACGGCGTGCGCGACGTAGGTGACGGCGTCGTCGTTGACGTTGTCGATCACGGTGACCAGTCCGAGCACCGATCCGCCGCCGGATTCCACCTCGAGCTCGATCCGTCCTCCCTTCAAGGTGTCTCCCGCGCCGAGAGACACCGACGAGACCTGCTTCTGTCCGAGCCTCGGGACCACGATGACCGCGTCCCCGAGAGGGTTCCCGAGGTCGTCGAACAGGCTCGCCCGGACGGATACGGCGTCGAGGCCGGTCGTCTCGACCAAGATCAGGTTCGTGCGTGAGGCGGCCGTCGCCGTGATCCCTGCGATGGCGTGCGGGTGTCCGAGATTCGCTCCTTCTCCGCGCACCACGGTGGGCAGCTGGAAGCCGAACGCGCCTCCTCCCGCCGCGGCCGCTTCCACGACGGATGTGACGATGAGCAGGCCTGTCTTTTCAGGCGGAGCGCGCACCTCGAGAGTGCCCACGGCCGGGGCGGTCAGGCCGAAGAGCTGCACGAGCGGATCGCTCAGGGTGACGACGTCGCCGGGCGGCACCAGAACGGTCGCTTTCTTCACGAGCGCGGCGTCGAAGCCGTCCGCGTTCACCGGCGTGAAGTACAGGTCTGCCTGGATCGCGTCGCTTGAGACGTTCGAGAGACGCACGCGCGAGACGAACCTGTTGCTCACCACGGACGGCACGATGAACGAGCGGCTCGAGGGAGGGAGAGAGGAACGCGGCCCGGGAGGCGCCGCCGTGGCCTCGTTGTCCTGCACGAGGAGTCGCGCCGTCGCCCCCGAGGTCGAGCGAACGGTGAAATAGGTGTAGCGCGGGAGCGCCGAGCCGTTGGGGGCGCGAGCCCGCTGTGTGAACAGTCGCACGCTGCGGGAGCCTCCGGCAGGGACCGGCGTCGAGTTCCAATCGGCATTGGGCACGAGCCACACTTCGGGGCCGACCTCACCTCCGAGGTCCATCGGCGTCGAGCCTGTGTTTCGAATGTCGACGGAGAGCGGAGGACGCGCGCCGTCGTCACCGGAGAAGGGAGTGAACGAGGCGTACTCGGTATCGAGGCCGCCGACCGAGAACACCGGAGGGACGCTCCCCGCGCTGCCGCCGACCCGCAGGTTCACGAACGCGTACGGGGTGATCGGAAGCGGGGCGCCGCCTGTCGAGCGAAGAAAGATCACGCCCTGGAATGTCCCCGGCTGATCCGTCCGCGGGCCCGAATAGCGGATCTCGAGCGTCTTGGGCACGCGCGGCTGCAACGAGACGAAGGACACGTCGCCATCGAGAGGAGCGACGACCCGGAAGAAGGGAATCGAGGAAATTTCCTGTCTCACCACGGCCAACGCGACGGGGACTTTCCCGAGGTTCTCGACGACGAGAGTCGACCTGAGGTCCTCGAGCCTTTGATTCAGTCCCGCCACCACCGACTGAGGCTGCACGGTGAATACGACGCCGGGGCTCCCGTTGGCGACGACGACGCTCCGTGTGTCGGAGTACGGGCCGAACCCCGCCGGGCATCCTGCCTCGGCGTGCACGCGATGGAAGTAGGTGCCCTCGGACCGAGAGACGAACGAGGCGGAAGTCGCCGTCGTCCTTTGGTAATCGAGAACCGGCGAGAACGAGGCATTCAGCGATCGCTCGATCACATATCCGCCTCCGGCGTCGAGGTCCGGGGCCGGCAGCCAGCTCACGGCGTAGGTCTGTGCGGTGCCGATCGGCGTCGAAGGAATGAAAGAGAACGCCGGGGCGCCGGGAGAAAGGCACGATCCGCGCACCATGAAGCTCGAGACCGGCGTCGATGGCGCATTGCCGGTAGCGCACGACGCGCGCGCGACGACCCTCCAGAAATACGTGATGCCGCTGCCGAGCCCCGAGAGCTTCACGCTCGTCCCGGCCAGGCCGCTCAGGTAGAGGGGAGGATCGGCGTCCTCGCCGAAATACAGCTCGTAGCTCGAAGCGTTCGCCGATTGAGACCACGAGAGAGTCGGTGCGGGCGCGACGACGGCGCCTGCGGAGGGAGAGACGAGATTGAACGCGCCCGCGGAGGGACAAGATCCCGCGACGGTGAACGATGCGATCGCAGTCGACGTCCGCCGCGCGGCGTCGCAAGCGGCACGCGCCGTCACGTACCAGAAGTACTTCGTTCCCGCCGAAAGTCCGTTCGTGACGTACGACGTCGCCGCGCCGGACCTCGCGAGGAACGGGGGAGGATTCGAGGTGCCGAGGAAAACGTCGTAGCCGGAAGCTCCAGCGGCGGACTGCCAGGACAACGATGCGCTCGGAGGCACGCCGGTGGCGCCATCGGAGGGGCTCGTGAGACCGAAGGCGCCCGGTGCCTGACATGCGCCTCCTGTGACGAAGGTGCGGACCACGGAGGCCGCGCTGGAAGGCGAGGGGCAGAACCGGTCGCCCTTCGCGAGCACTTTCCAGTAGTAGCGCGTGCGAGGCTGGAGGTTCGCGGGGACGAACGCCGTATCGGTGAGATCGGGGGCGACGATCCGCTGCGGGGAGGCGGCCGTGTCGAGGAAGAGATCGTAACGAAACGCCCCGGGAGCGGCCGTCCAGGTCAGCGTCGGAGCGGTCGAGATCTCGCTTGCGTCGTCAGACGGAGAAACCGGTGTCGGGGCCGGGACCGTGACGCAGGCCAGGACCGCACGGACCCGGCCGTGACTCGTGTCGGAGAAGAAGAGGTCGCCCTTGGCGTTGAACGCGATGCCGTTCGGGAATCGGATGCCGGCGGCGGACGCCGGCCCTCCGTCTCCCGTGAAATCGGTCCGGTCGCTTCCTATCGCCGTCGTGATCGCCCGCGATACCGCATCCACTCGTCGGATGCGGTTGTTGTTGTTGTCCGTGATCCAGACGTTCCCGCCGGGGTCGAGCGCCGCGAACGTGGGGCTGAGAAGAGTGGCGGAGGTGGCCAGCGCGCCGTCGCCGGAGAAACCGGGAGCTCCGGTTCCGGCGATGGTCGTGATCGTGTGCGAGCTCCCGTCGACTCGGCGAATCCTGTGGTTCTGCTGATCGGCGATGAGTAGGTTTCCCTGAGCCTCCGCGCTGACGGAAGCCGGCGAGTTCAACGCGGCGCTGGTGGCGGGCCCCTGATCGCCCGATGAACCCTTCACGCCCGTTCCGGCGACGGTCTCGATCATTCCGGTGTCCAGAGAGATGCGCCTGATTCGGTGCCCGAAAAATTCGGCGACGTAGAGATTCCGCGACGTGTCGATCGCGATTCCGTAGGGAAGATTCAGCGCGGCATCCACGGCGAGCCCGCCGTCCCCCGAGGAGCCGGGTGCGCCGATTCCCGCGATCGTGCTGATCCGGCCCGTGCCGTCCACCCTTCTGATGACGTGGTTTTGCGCATCGGCGATGAACAGGTTTCCTTGTGCATCGAGGGCCACGCCGACCGGCAGATTCAGCAGCGCGGCGACGGCCGGGCCGCCGTCTCCCGAGTATCCGGAATTGCCTGAGCCCGCCACCGTGGTGACGATCTTCGTGGCGAGGTCGTAGCGCCGGATCCGGTGAGTGAGGTAGTCGGCGATGAAGATCGCTTCCGGCGAGAGGGCTAGCTGGAACGGGCGGCCGAGCACCGCACCGGTTCCGGGACCTCCATCGCCCACCGCGCCGGCCGCTCCGCTGCCTGCCACGGTCGAGATGATTCCATCGGCGGCGACGCGCCGCAGCCGGAAATTCCTGGCGTCTGAAATGTACAGTCCGGAGGCGGCGACCGCGACGGACGCGGGGGAGCTCAGCGCGGCGAGCGTGGCTTGCCCTTGATCGCCGGAGAAGCCGGCCGTCCCGATCCCCGCGACCGACGAGATGAGTCCCGTGTCGCGCGCGATGCGTCGAACCCGATGGTTGAAGGTGTCTGCCACGTAGACATTGCCCGCGCGGTCGACGGCGAGCTGCGTCGGCAACCTCAAGAACGCCGAGGTGGCGGCCCCGCCGTCACCTCCATCGCCCGGCGCGCCCGTTCCGGCGATGCGCGTGATCGTGTTCGTCGCGATGTCGACGCGCCGGATCGCGTTGTTGTTCGTGTCGGAGATGAAGACGTTGCCGGTGGCGTCGACGGCCACGCCGCCGGGCCTGACGAGGTTCGCCTGATCGGCAGGCCCGCTGTCGCCGCCCGATCCGGTTCCTCCGTTTCCAGCGAAGCGCTTGATCAGCTTCGTGGACGCATCCACCCGGCGGACGACGTTGTTGAGCGTGTCGGCGATGAAGAGGTTTCCGGCCCCGTCCACGGCGATGGCAGAGGGTTCCTGGAGCAGCGCGGACGTGGCGAGACCGCCATCGCCGCCGATCCCCGCGGCCCCGGCCCCCGCCACGGATCGAATCGTGCCGGTCGCGGCGTCCACGCGCCAGATCCGGCTGTTCGTCTTCGACGCGACGGCGATATACAAGTTGCCGGCGGTGTCGAAACAGATTCCCTTCGGAATTCCGATCGACGCCTTCGTGGCGGGGACTCCATCTCCTTCGAAGTCCTCGCCTCCATTTCCCGCCACGGTGGAGACGAGCCCGGTTGCGGGATCGATTCGCAGAACACGCCGGCTACCCGCCTCGGCGAGAAAGACCGCTCCCGCAGAGTCGAGGGCCACTCCGGCGGGACCCGCGAGCCCGATCGCCGTCGCGGAGCGGCCATCGTAGTCGCCGCCGCCGACGAGCGTCTGAATCGATTGGGCGGGCGCCGTGCAGGCGGCCAGGAAAGCGCCGACGGCGAAGATCACGGCGGGAGCGTGCCTGCGGATCGTCTGCGCGGGGCCCGAACGCCGGAAAGGGACGCCCTGATCCATGGATCCTCCGATTCTCAGAAAGCTGACCGGACCTCGATTTCAACCGACTCCATGGATGTCATGGATTCTCGCGAAAACGGCCGAGATCGGCTTCATTCATGTGTGCTCGATGGTAGCCACCCCGTCCGCGGGATGACCCTGGTAGACGTAGTGCCGGATGCGATTCAGGTCGCGGCGCAGCTCGGCCCGGAAATCCGGATGCGCGATCGACACCATCGCTTCACCGCGCTCGCGCAGCGTCAGGCCGTGCAGGTTCACCGCCCCGTACTCCGTGACGACCCAGTGCACGTGCCCGCGCGTCGTCACCACGCCCGCTCCGGGACTCAGCTCGGGGACGATTCGCGAGATCCGGCCCTGGGAAGCGGTGGAAGCGAGCGCGAGGATCGGCTTGCCCCCTTCGGAGAGGGCGGCGCCCCGGATGAAATCCGCCTGCCCGCCGATGCCCGAGTAGATCCGGTGGCCGATGGAATCCGCGCAGACCTGGCCGGTCAGATCCATCTGCAGGGCCGAGTTGATGGCGCAGACGCGGTCGTTCTTCCGGATCTGCGACGTGTCGTTGGTCCGGTCGGCCGGGTGGAATTCCACGAGCGGGTTGTCGTCCACGAAGTCGAAGAGGCGTTTCGTGCCCGCGATGAAGCTCGTGAGGATGCGTCCTCGTCCGATGCTCTTCAGCCGGTTGGTGACCGCGCCCGAATCGACGAGATCGACGACGCGGTCCGAGAACATCTCGGTATGGATGCCGAGCTCGAGCTTGTTCATCATCCGCGCGAG
>JBDSFL010000563.1:0-3504 GCA_039919545.1 Thermoanaerobaculia bacterium
TCGATGTTGATGAAGAGACGATCCTCGGGGCCGAGCCGGCTCGCCCCCGCGTGGAGCGCGGTTTCGCGGGCGCGCGCGTCGAACTCCACCAGGCGTCCGGTGGCGCGCGCGGCGCGCAGGGCCTCCAGCGGCGGCACGGCCACGCCGTCGCTGCGCTCGGCGCGCAGCAGCGCCTCGAAGCCGAAGGCGACGCCCTTGCGCAGATCCACGATCGGCTGCAGATGCGAGCGGAAGACTCCGCTCTTCAGGAACTCGACGAACCAGGAGTCGCGGCAGAGGCCCAGGAGCCGGCGCAGGCTCAGGAGGCGCGGCCCCTCGAGCGGCTCGAGGAAGACGAAGACCTGCTCGTGCTCGTCTTCGGTGAGGAGCTCGTCGAGGGCCCGAAACGTGCGCTCGGCGAGCGCTTCCGGGAGGTCCATCGTGAGGGCGCCAGAGAAGATCGTCTGGACGACGCCGCTCGCCGCAGCCGCCGTGCGGAGCTTGCGGCCGATCCGCGCGTCCTCGGTGACGAACGTGAGCGAGCCCGAGGGGAAGCGCGAGAGGGAGATCGTGGCGGAGAGGTCGTCTGGAAAGAATCCCCCCTCAGGAGAAACGCCGCCGTGCTCTACCGCCCTGAGGCGGGCCTGGGGGTTCGCCAAGGTCCCCTCCTCCTGTTTCCGGGTCTCTTCCGCCGCTGCTCGCTTTCGCTTCAACGCTGCTGACTATCGTACGAGGCGATCGGCCGCGAGGTTTCTTTTTCCGGCCCTTTCCATCCGAGATCCCGGAATCAGCTCGGCCCGATCATCTTCGTGGGGTCGATGAACCGGTTGAATTCCTCTTCCGTCACGTGGCCGAGCGCCAGCGCCGCCTCCTTCAGCGTCGTCCCATCGTGATGCGCCTTCTTGGCGATCTGCGCGCTCTTGTCGTACCCGATGTGCGGGTTGAGCGCGGTCACGAGCATCAGCGACTCGTTCAGGAGCTGGGCGATGCGCTTGTGCTCGGGCTCGATCCCCTCGGCGCAGTGGATGCGGAAGCTCTCGCACGCATCGCCGACGAGCCGGACGCTCTCGAGCAGCGCGTGGATCATCACGGGCTTGTAGACCGACAGCTCGAAGTTGCCCTGGCTGGCGGCGAAGCCGATGGCCGCGTCGTTGCCGTAGACCTGCACGACGACCATCGTCATCGCCTCGGACTGCGTGGGGTTCACCTTCCCCGGCATGATCGAGCTCCCCGGCTCGTTCTCGGGGATGCGGATCTCCCCGAGGCCCGCGCGGGGCCCCGAGGCCAGCCAGCGCACGTCGTTGGCGATCTTCATCAGCGAGCCCGCCAGGGTGCGGAGCGCGCCGGAAGCGAAGGCGACGCCGTCATGGGCCGCCAGCGCCTCGAACTTGCTCGGCGCCGAGACGAAGGGATGCCCCGTCATCTCGGCGATGCGCCTGGCCATGCGCTCGGCATATTCCGGATGCGTGTTGAGCCCCGTGCCCACGGCCGTCCCGCCGATGGCGAGCTCGTACAGGTGCGGCAGCGCGCTCTTCACGTGAGCCAGGCCGTGGTCGAGCTGGGACACCCAGCCCGAGATCTCCTGGCCGAGCGTGATCGGCACCGCGTCCTGCAGGTGCGTGCGGCCCAGCTTCACGATGCCAGCGAAGGCTTCGGCCTTGGCGTTCAGCGCGTCGCGCAGGGCCTGCACCTTGGGGAGGAGCGTCTCCTCGATCTCGCAGACCGCCGCGATGTGCATGGCGGTCGGGAACGTGTCGTTGGAGGATTGCGAGCGGTTCACGTCGTCGTTCGGGTGAACCGGCTTCTTGCTCCCCATCTCGCCGCCCGCGATCTGGATGGCGCGATTGGAGATGACCTCGTTCACGTTCATGTTCGTCTGCGTGCCGCTGCCGGTCTGGAAGATCACGAGCGGGAAATGCGCGTCGAGCGTCCCGTCCGCCACCTCCTGCGCGGCGGCCGTGATGAGCCTCGTCTTCTCGGCGTCGAGGAGCCCGAGATCGTGGTTCACCGTGGCGGCCGCGTGCTTGAGCGTGCCGAAGGCCCGGATCATGGGGCGGCTGAAGCGGATGTCGCCGATCTTGAAATTGTCGATCGAGCGCTGGGTCTGGGCGCCCCAGTAGCGGTCGGCCGGCACGGCCACCTGCCCCATCGTGTCTTTCTCGATCCGTGTCGCAGCTGTGGTCGTCTCGGTCGTCATGAGAGAACTCTAACTCCGATCGCGCTTCGGAGGCTCGCGCCTGCATGAGCTTCCTGCCTCAGGAGCTCCCGGTCGTTCAGAATGACGGCCATGGCCGATTACATCCTGGCGATCGATCAGGGAACCACCGGCTCGACCGCGCTGCTCGTGGACCGATCCGGCCGGGTGGCCGCGGCCAGGACCGTCGATTTCCCGAACTACTTTCCACAGCCCGGGCACGTCGAGCACGACGCGGAGGAGATCTGGTCTTCGGTCGGCTCGGCGATCACGGGAGTGCGCGAGCAGGTCCCCGATGCGCGCATCGCCGGGATCGGCATCACCAACCAGCGGGAGACCTGCCTCTTCTGGGGGCGCGACGGCGCCGCGGCCCACCGCGCGCTGGTGTGGCAGGACCGGCGGACGGCTCCCCGCTGCGAGGAGCTGCGCAACGCCGGATGGAACGAGCGGGTCCGCGAGCGCACCGGCCTCGTGCTGGATCCGTACTTTTCCGCCACCAAGGCCGAGTGGCTGCTGCGGAACGACGACACCATCCACGCCCGGGCTGCCCGGGGCGAGCTGCGATTCGGCACGATCGACAGCTACCTCGCCGACCGGCTCACGGGCGAGCATGTGACCGATCCCTCGAACGCCTCGCGCACGCTTCTCTACGACATCCACAGGCTCGCGTGGGATGAAGAGCTGTGCGCGCTTTTCGGCGTGCCGGCCGTCACCCTGCCACGCATCGTGGACAGCTCCGGGATTTTCGGGCGGACCCGCGGTGTGGATTTCCTGCCAGACGGAATCCCGGTCGCGGGGCTCGCGGGGGATCAGCAGGCCGCGCTCTTCGGCCAGCTCTGCTTCGAGCCCGGGATGGCCAAGGCGACCTACGGCACCGGAGCGTTCCTGCTGCTGAACACCGGGACGGTTCCGGTTCCGTCCCATCACGGCCTGCTCACGACCGTGGCCTGGAGCCTCGACGGGATCGCCACCTACGCGCTCGAGGGCAGCGCTTTCGTCGCGGGCTCGGCGGTGCAATGGCTGAGGGACGGGCTCGGCCTCATCCGGCACTCCGCCGAGGTGGAGACGCTGGCGCGTTCCGTTCTCGACTGCGGCGGCGTCCAGTTCGTTCCGGCGCTGGCGGGCCTCGGCGCGCCATACTGGAAGCCCGAGGCGCGCGGGCTGATCTCCGGTCTCACGCGCGGATCCACGGCGGGCCACATCGCGCGGGCCGTGCTGGAAGGAATCGCGTTGCAGCTGGTGGACATCTTCTCCTCCATGGCAGAGGACGCGGGCCGCCCCCTGCGGGAGATTCGCGTGGATGGCGGCGCCTCGCGCAACGATCTCCTGAT
>JBDSFL010000585.1:0-7236 GCA_039919545.1 Thermoanaerobaculia bacterium
AACCGGCTGAGCGGCGCCGAAGAAGAGAAAAAAGGAAAGGGCGAGCGCCGCCGGAACGGACGTTTTCGAGATCACGTGACACACCTTTCGCAGATGACGGGGCGGATGGACCGGAACGGGCCGTCCCGTCAGGACGGAGCGGCCCTGTCCACGGCCGCGCGGCCAGGACGGCCGCGGCGGCGGCCGAAGAGGTCGATGGAGCGGGCGATCTTCGGTACGGTGAAGAGGAAGATGGCCCCGATCGCCATCACCAGGAGGAAGGCGACCGCGGGAAGGAAGATGGAGACGAGCGCGGTGAGAAAGGCCAGGATGTCCTCGGCCAGCGAGAGCGCCACGTTCGCGATCCCCGCGGTGAGCGCGGTCGACGTCAATCGCGTGGCGCTCTTCAGGAGATGCGAAGCGAGCGAGACCACGGAGCCCGAACCTCCGGCGAGCGCTGTGACGGCCGGATCGGCGTGCGGTGAGACGACCGCGACAGCCAGGAGGCCGCCCGCGAGCGGACGCACGATGGAATGGACGAGATCCCAGAAGTGGTCGAGGCCGGGGATCTTGTCGACGAAGAACTCGAGGACGAAGAGCGCCCCCAGTGTCATGAGGGCCGTGGTGGATGAGAGCAGGTGCGGGATGGCGCCCGGATAGTCCTCGGGGAACAGCCTCGCCATCGCGGCGTACACCAGCAGCACGGCGTACGAGTTGAGGCCGGTCCCGGCCGCGAGGCCCAGACCCGTGCCGAAAAGCGAAGGGAGCCCGCTCATCGTGCCTAGGGTACGCCCTGACGCGGGCGGGTCAAGTGAGCGATATCACCGCGGGCTTCCTTGCGTCCTCGACGGTCAGCGGCGCGGCTTCATGGCCGCGATCTCGGCGAGCGCCGTCTGCGCCCGGCGGTTGCCGGGATCGAGCTGCATGATCTCCTTGAGAGCCTTCACCCGCTCGGTATCGTTCCGTTCGGCCGCGCAGGCCTCGGAGAGCTCGAACAGCAGCTCCACGTTTCCGGGGAGCAGGGAGACGGCCTTGCGAATGGTGTCGGCCGACTGCTTGACCCACTTCGGGTTCTTCCGCTGCACGCGCGAGAGGAGCACCCAGTACTCCCAGCGCTCCTGGTCGAACTCGACGGACTGCTTGATCATCTCCAGCGCCGGGAAGAAGTCTCCCTGCTCGAACAGGTCGCGGGCCCTCGTGTAGTTCGCTTTCGCGATCTGCTTCTGCACCTCGAACGTGGGCGCGGCGGGCGCGATCTCGACCGTGAGCCCCGCGTTGGCGATCGTGAGGTCGTACGACCTGCGGTTCCCCTCCGAACGAAACGTCCGCTCGGCCAGCTTGATCTTCTGGAACAGCACCTCGAGCGCGTCGCGGGCATCGGAGAGCTGGGGCTTCAGGTGGTTGTCGGGGTGGAACAGGCGCGCCCGTTCGTGGGTGGCGCGCAGCAGCTCTTCGCTGGGGGTGTCGACGGGCACGCCGACGATCTCGTAGAGATTCACCCAGTCGGTCCGGCGGTACGTGTTCTTCACGAGCTGGGCCTGCTGCTCCATCTGCTCGGCCGCCCGCGCGCTCAGGTGCGCCCCGGCGATCTCGACGTTCGAGTAGGCCAGCCCCTCGGGTGCGTTCTTCTTCTCGACGCTCTTCCCCGCCTGCACCAGCTCGATGAGGCCGATGGCCGCGAGCCGTGCCAGCAGCCAGGGCTCGACGCCGCAGTCGGCGGCGCTCTTGTTCCCGTCCACCTTCGCCAGGCCGTCGGCCTCCTCGGTGAGGAGAGTCACCCACTGGTAGCGGAGCAGCAGCGGCGAGGCGAGCGCGGGATGAGCGCGGGGATCCACGATGGCGCCGGGGATCGGCGCCTCGCGCGGCAGCCGCCTCAGCCCCTCGAGGATCAGGTTCGCGTTCGAGCGGTCGAACCGCACCGGCAGCTCGGCGGCCTTCTCGAGCGGCGTGATCGTGACCCGTCCGTCGGCCCAGTTGAAGGTGTCCCACAGGATTCGCTCGGCCAGCGTCCGCACGCAGGCGTCGGCCACGAAGGCCGGAACGGCGCCCGTCTCGCTCAGCGCCTTCGCCAGGCCGCGGCCAGGTTCGGCCAGGGCGCGTTCGAACGCCGAGAACAGAACGGTCTCGGTAGCGAGACCAAACGTGCGGAGGAGGTCCCCGACGAGCTGTGCCTCACGATTGGAAGCCGCCGAGACGAGCTGTCCGCGATCGAACCAGACGGTCCGGTCCTCGCCGCGCCGCGAGAGCGTCACCTGGGCGGTCGTGCGGTCCTGGTAGAGGCTCCGGAAGAGCTCCACCGGCGGGTTCCGCTCGATCGTTCCGCCCGTGATCACGGGTCAGCCTTCGATTGTCCGTTCATGGTCCAGGGAATATTACTCGGAAGCGGATGCGGCCTCACGGAAACGAACGATGCGGGCCGCCACCGCCTTGCCGGCCACCACCGCGATTGCTTCCTCCGAAGCGGCCATCACCGCCTCGGCGCCGCCGAAGGCGGTGAGCAGCGTCCTCACGCGCTGAGGGCCGAGCCCCGGCACGGAGAGCAGAGGGCTCTCGAGCGCGTGCCGCCCGCGGGCACGCCGGTGGTGCTTGAGGCCGAAACGGTGCGCCTCGTCGCGCGCCCGTTGCAGCAGCTTCAGGGCCGGGTGGCGCTGCGAGAGGACGATCGGCATCGAGCGCCCCGGAACGAAGATCTCCTCCTCGCGTTTGGCCAGGCCGGCCGCGGGCATCTCGAGGCCCAGCCGGTCCAGCGCGCCGAGCGCGGCCGAGAGCTGCCCCTTGCCGCCGTCGATGAGGAGCAGGTCGGGTAGATCCTTCCCCTCCTCTCGCATGCGCTTGTAGCGGCGCGTGACCGCCTCGGCGATGGAGGCGAAGTCGTCAGGAATCGGCATGTCGATCTTGAACGCGCGGTACTCGTCCTTCGCGGGCTCGCCGTCGATGAAGACGACACACGACGCATACGTCTCCGCGCCGTGGAAGTGCGAGATGTCGAAGCACTCGATGCGCGAAGGGCGATGGTCCAGATCCAGTACGCGGGCGAGGGCGAGCGTCGCCTTCTCGCCCCGCTCACGCACCTTCTTGAAGCGCCGGATGTGGTTCTGCCGCGCGTTATCCCGCGCGATGCGCACGCGCTCGAAGCCCACGCCGCGCTGCGGCGTCCGGATCGCCACGTTGGTGCCGCGCTTCTCGGTGAGCCAGCTCTGCAGCAGCTCGAGCGCGTCGTCCGGGAGATCGACGGGGAGGAAGATCTCGCGCGGGAGGAACGTGCCGCTCGCGATCGTGTCGTAGTACTGCGAGAGGAGTGATACCCAGAACTCCTCCGGCTCGACGTCGCCGATTCCTTCCCAGAAGTATTCACGGGAATCCAGGACGACGCCGCCGCGGATCAGGAGGATCGCGAGCGCGAGGTTCCCGTCGTCCGCGAACTCGCCGAACACATCGACGTCCTCGCCCGAGAGCGACTGGATGCGCTGCTTGGCCTCGAGCTCCTCCACGGTGCGGAGGCAGTCGCGGTACGCCGCGGCCATCTCGTAGCTCTCCTCCGCCGACGCCGCGTCCATCTTCACCGTCAGACGCTTCTCCAGCTCCTGGTTCCTGCCCGACAGGAACAGAAGCACGTCCTTCACGGCGTCGTCGTAGAGATCCTTCGTCGTGAGGCCGGAAACGCACGGACCGAGGCACGCGTGCATGTCGTAGTAGAGGCAGGGGCGCGGGAGGTTGCCGTCGATCTCGATCTTGCACGTGCGGATCTGGAACAGTCGCGTGACCATCCTCATGGCGCCGCGGCAAGTGCGTGCCGGCAGGAAGGGGCCGAAGTACGAATGGCCGTCTCGCAGGACTTTGCGCGTGACGAAGGCACGGGGCCACGCCTCCCCCGTCGTCACCTTGATGTAGGGGTAGGTCTTGTCGTCCTTGAGGAGCACGTTGTAGCGCGGCTTGTGCTTCTTGATGAAGGCGTTCTCGAGCGCCAGCGCCTCGCTCTCCGTGGTGGCCACCACCGTGTCGATCGTGACGAACTCGGTGAGCAGCGCCTCGGTGCGTGGATGCTTGGGGCCGGCGGAGAAGTAGGACGCGAGCCGCTTTCGGATCGAGCGCGCCTTGCCGACGTAGATGATCTTCCCTGCCGCGTCGCGGTAGAGGTAGATGCCCGGCTGGTCGGGGTAGATGGAGAGGTCCGGACAGACGCCCACGGTCTCAGTTTCCCAGGGGTTCCAGCACGTTCAGGCGGCCCTGAAATTCCTCAGAACATCTTCCCCAGCTTCGTGGCGATCGAGGAGACCTTCACGTAGCCGAAGAAGCGTCCGCTGCCGAGGAGCCCGAGGGCGTCCGGGATCTTCGTGCGCGGGTCGTTCGAGTAGAGGGTGCCGAACGCGCGCCTCGTGAACTTCTGGAAGGCGCGGTCGTAGGGGTACCACCAGGGCATCGCCTTGGAAGTTCCCAGGTCCATCGAGACGTGCTTGATGTTGACGAGCTCCTGCAGGCCGTAGACGGCATGGCTGCGGCCCAGCCCCGACCGCTTGATCCCGCCCCAGGTGGCCGTGGGCTCGCCGAAGGAGAAGAGGTGGTCGTTGATCGTGACCGTGCCGGCCTGCAGCTCGGCGGCGAACCGCTCCGCGGTGCGGCGCGAGCGCGTCCAGCCGGAGGCCGTGAGGCCGAACGTGGATTCGTTCGCGAGGCGGATGCCCTCGTCCAGCGTGTCCACGACCTGGATCGGGAGGAGCGGCCCGAACGTCTCGTCCTTCATGGCGAGCATGCCGGAGTGGACGCCGGTGAGGACGGTGGGTGGAAACCAGAAGCCCTTGGCCGCCGGGCGCTCGCCGCCCGTGAGCACCTTGGCCCCCTGGGCCACGGCATCGCGCACGTGGGTCTCGACCAGGTCGCGCTGCTCGGCCGTCGTCATCGGGCCGATCTCGGTGGCGTCGGAGAGCGGGTCGCCCATGCGGAGAAGACGCGTCTGCGCGACCACGCGCTCGATGAACTCCTGGGCCACTTCCTTGACGACGTAGACGCGCTCGATGGAGCCGCACGTCTGCCCCGCGTTCATGAAAGCGCCCCAGACGATTCCGGCCGCGGCCCGTTCGAGATCCGCGTCCGCGGCCACGACCGCGGGATCCTTCCCGCCGAGCTCCAGCACCACCCCCGTCAGGTTCACGGCGGCGCGCTGCATCACGCGGATGCCCGTCTCGACCGATCCGGTGAAGAGGATCTTGGCGATGTCGGGATGGTCGATCAGGCGGTTCGTGTCGCTGCCCGACGCGGTGACGACGTTCACCACGCCAGGGGGCAGGCCCGCGCGCCGGCAGAGGTCGCCGATGGCGAGCCCGGTGAGCGCGGTGGCCGAGGCGGGCTTCAGCACGACCGTGTTTCCCGCGGCCAGGCAGGCGACGATCTCGACGAACGGAATGCCGAACGGAAAGTTCCAGGGCGTGACGACCGCGATGACGCCGAGCGGATCGAAGCGGTACGACCCTTCCTTGTGGGCGAAGAGGATCTGCTCGTAGTCGATCGGCTTCTGCGCCAGCAGGGACTCGGTGTTGCGCGAGAGGTAACGCAGCGTATCGGCAGCGGGGACGATGTCCACAGCGCGCGCCTCGCCCACCGGTTTTCCCTGCTCCACCGCGATCAGGCGCGCGATACGGTCCTGCGACGTCCGCACGACGTCGAGGAGATTGCGGAGATGCCGCTGCCGTTCGCGGATCGAGGTGCGCGACCAGTGCTGGAACGCCTTCCGGGCCGCGGCCACGGCGGCGTCGATCTCCCGCGGGCCCGCGCGATAGACGGTCGCGAAGGGCTCTCCGGTCGCCGGGCGGATCGCCTGGAACGTGGCGGACGTGGTGACGTCGACGCCGTCGATGATCGGCTTGTTCGTGAAGGGAAGGCGCGAGTCGTCGAGGGCCGCGGCCTCCGGCGAGCCGAGCCGCGCATCCACGGGCTTGCGGCCGTTCGTGGAAGGTTTCAAATCATCGCCCCGCGCGTGATCTGCCCCACCTGCTCGAGGTAGAAGCGGACGATCGTCTGCACGTAGTCGCGGAAGTGCGGGCACTCGATGCCGAACCGGGCGAGATCCTCGGTGGCCTGCGAGGCGTCGTAGCGGCACGGGTGGTCGAAGTAGTCCAGGGACTGCGAGGGCATCCCGAAGAGCGACTGGATCGGTTTCGGCGCGAACAGGAGCTTCCCGACGAGGAGCGGAACGGGCACGTAGATGAAAGACTTTCCGAGGGCGCGCGCGAACATCTCCTCGATCTCGAATGCCGAGGAGGGGTCGGGATCCGTCAGGTGATACGTCTTGCCGATCGCGCCCTTCCAGGTCGAGAGCCGCGCGATGGCCTCGAGCACGAAATCCACGGGCACGAGGTTCACGAGAGAATTCCCGGTGCCGACCTTGATGAAGACGCCGGGAGAGGGCAGCACGCGAATCGCGTTGAGAGCGAAATAGGGGCCGTCGAACTTCGCGGTGGCTCCCGTCCGAGAATCGCCAACCACGATGCCGGGGCGGTAGATCGCGTGCGGGAGGCCGCTCTCGGCCACCGCGACCTCGGCGAGAAATTTCGTCTCCTCGTAGAAATTCTTGAAACGCTGGCCGACGTCGAGATCCGTTTCCTTGTAGCGACCCACGGCCGTGCCCGAAACATAGGCCGTGGAGATGTAGTCGAGCCGCTCGAGCTTCTTGGCCTCGCTCAGGAACTCGACGACGTTGCGCGTGCCTTCCACGTTGATGCGAAGGCCCACCTCGCGCTTCACCGCGAGGTCGTACACGGCGGCGAGGTGATAGCAGCCCGTCAGCGATTTCCGGAGCGCGCGCGCGGCGGTTTCCCCCAGCCCGAGTCCAGGAGAGGTGATGTCTCCGACCACGAGCCCGATCCGTCCGATGGTGTCCGGATGCTCGGCCCCGAGCTGCTCCACCGCGCCGGCAGCCGCGTCGAGGAATTTCTCCTGCACCAGGCAAGAGACGCGCACCTCGGGACGAAGCTCGAGGAGGCGCGGGATGAGGCGGGCGCCGATGAATCCCGGAAATCCCGTGAACAGGACCGTTTCAGACGCTTCGCGAGCCGTGGACGAGGCGCGACTTCGGCTTTTCTTCACGCGGGAAGTGTAATGGAGCCGGGGCGCCGGATTCAGAGCGCTCGGAAGAGCGCGGGATCGGACGTCAGCCTTGAGTTGAAGGCCCGGATCTCCTCGAGCATGGCCGCGGGCTGCTCGCACGCGACGCCGTCGAGCGAAGTGACAGGCGCGGCCTTGGAAAGCGAGCCCAGAAGCAGC
>JBDSFL010000608.1:0-10281 GCA_039919545.1 Thermoanaerobaculia bacterium
TTGACCATGCTCATGCTCGTGGAGAACTGGGTGTCGAAGGCCCCCGTCGTGCGGGCCAGCGACGGAACGATGAAGCGAGCGGGAAGCGCCGCCAGGGGCTGCACAGCTGCGGATCCAGACGACGCGGCGGAAGATGCGGGCACGCGGGAGCCCCGGCCCAGGATCGCGCTGAAGCTTCCCGAGCGGTTGTCGATCACGGTCGCGACCGCGACCACCCTGCCCGCGCCGGACGAAACCTTCACCCCGGCCCAGCCGCCGGAGAGCGTGGTGCCGGGCGCGGCCGCATTGACGACGCGGTCGATCTGGATCTTTCCGTAGGCGGGAATCAGGCGCGTGAGCTCTCCCACCTTGCGGCCGCTGCCGTCGTTCACCGTCACGATCACCGTTGCGGGCGAGCCCGTGGTCTCGGTGAGAATCAAGTTGGCACGATTCGTCGCGTCGTCATCGACGCCGGGCACCGCGAGCTCGCCGCGGTCGAGCGCGATGCCGGAACCGAACGCCACGGCCGGGATCTCCGAGCCATAGCGCGACGTGGGATCGCCCGCCGTGATCGATTCGACGGTGGACCGCAGCGAGAGCGCGCTCGCGGCGCTCGAGCGCACCTCGAGCTGCCCCGAGGTTCCGCTGCTCTGGAACAGGGTCGAGACGAGATCGGAGAGGCGGTAGGTGCTTCCAGGCAGGAGCGAGAGGCGCACCTTCTTCACGGCGCTGTCCAAGAGCCCGTCCTTGCCGTCCGGCGTGAAGTAGAGATCGGCTGTGGCCGAGGTCGCGGACGGATTCCGCAGCCACCCGTCGGACGCAAAGATCTGCAGGCCTCCGAGCCCCGAGGCGCGGACCGTGGTGGGGATGATGAAGGAGCCCACGCCGGGCGGAGGTGTCGACGCGCGATCGGTGCCGGTCAGCACGGTGGTGGGCTCCACGTCGAGAATCTCGACGACGGCCGAGTCCGTCACGGGATCTCCTCCCACCGGAGTGATGCGCAAGAGCGCGCGGAGCGGGGCGGCGCCGTCGGCCGCAGAACGCCGCGAGCGGTCGACACCGAGCGTGAGATTCACCTTCCCCGAAAGGGGCACGGCTCCCGAGAGCTCGCTCGAGAGCGTGAGCCACGACCCGCCGGGGCCGATGGACGGCGTGAGATAGACGGCCTCCGTGCCGGTGCGCGTCACGTCCAGCTCGATCGTCTGCGCCGACGGGCTCTGCCCCGCGGGGGCGAGGAAGGTGACGGCGTTGATCGACGAGCGGACCCGCGCGGCCGCGGTGACGACCGCCGGAATCACCGTGAGGCTGAGGGGCGAGGAAAGCTGCCCGCCCGCGAACGACGCGGTGAGGAAGCCCGAGGTCGCCCCTTCCAGCGCCGCCGCGGCCGGGCTGGGAGAGATCGTGAGCGAGACGGATTCGCCCGCGGCCACATCGGCGAACGTCTGACCCAGGACGAACGCTCCATTCGTCACCGAAGCGTTCACGCGACCCGAGACTCCGCCCACATTCTTCAGCACGATCGAGGTGCCGGGCAGCTGGCCTCCTTTGATGGCCACGAGCGGCTCCGCCGATTTCGAGATCTCGAAGGACAGAGGAGTGCGGGCCACGGGAAGCGACAAAACGTTCGAGCTGGCGCCCAGGGTGCCGCAGGCCGGCCGCCGGCGGACACGCACCGAAAGCGTCGAATCGTTCGCGGAGACCTCCGTCTGGAGGATCAGGCCGAGGTTCGGCGTCACGAACGTCGCTTCGACCGCCGCGAAGCCGTTACGAGAAGACTCGACGAGGAACGTGTCATCCGCGGCCTGCACGCTGGTCCAGCGAAGCGCGAGAGCTTGCCCGGCCACGAGGGACGTGGAGGGTGACGTGAGCACGGGTGCCGGCGAGGTGAAACAGGAGGACTGCACGGTGACGGCCACGTTGGCGGCGCCCGATCCGAGAGCCGCGGGAAGCGTGGCGGTGATCTGGGCCGTGCCCGCGGAGACTCCGCTGATGCTGAACGATTTCGAGAGCGTGCCCGCGCTCACGATGGCGGAGGACGGGACCGTCGCCTTGGCCGGAGCGCTCGAGGAAAGAGTGATCGTCGTGTCGACGGGCTGCGACGCCCCGAGCGTGGCGGTGACCTGGACCGTCCCTCCTTCGAGCACCTGGACCGATCCCGGGGAGAGGGAGAGGGAGACGGCGCCGGAGATGGGAATGCTCTTCTGGGCCGCGTTCGATGCGCAGCCGCCCGAGATCTCGATCACCGACACGCTGACCGTTCCGGATGCCCCGGCCGTGAACGTGATGCTCGAGGTGCCCGCCCCGGCCGTGATCGTGCCCGTCGAGATCGACCACTGGTAATTGCTTCCCGGGTTTGCCGGAATGCTGGCCTTGTACCCCGTCTGATTGGGAAGGACGGAGGATGGGGCCGCGATCTCCGGCGTCGCCGGGACCGGATTGACCGAGATCGTGGCGCTCCCGGAAACCGACGCGGTCCCGACGCCGTCGGAGGCGCTCGTCAGGCTGTACGTCGTCGTCGTGGCCGGGCTGACGGTGCGCGTCGCCGGGCTCGCGCTCACGCTCTGCGGCTGCCCGTCCGACCACAGAAGATTCCACGGCGCGGTTCCGGTGAGGGCGGCCTGGATGATCGCCGTGGAGCCCTCGCAGATGGTGGCATTCCCGCTCACGGTGGCCGTGCCGGTCGCCGGAGACGTCGTCGTTCCAGCCGCCGAAGGGCTCTGGTCGCTGACCACGATGTTCTGATTCGCGCCGCCCGGCAACGAGGTCGTCTGGACGACGAAGTAATACGTCGTCCCCGGAGCGAGACCCGTGACGACGAGCGAGGAGGCGCTCTTGTTCGGGGTGGCTCCGCCGTACGACGGGAAGGTGCCTCCGAGATTCGTCGCGTAATAGACCTCGTAGAAGCCTGGGCCCGACGAGTACGTGATCGGCGACCAGCTGACCGTCACGGAAGTCGTGGTCGTCCCGATGGCCGAGACGCCCGTCGGCGCGATCGTCTGGGTCGTCTGCCACCCGGCCTGCTTGGACTCCACGAAGCTGACGACGGTGGGATCGGTGGAGTAGAGCGCGTTCTGGTCGATCAGGAGGCCGCCCGCACCGAGCGGGACCGAGACGAACGAGGACGGGATCTCGCCGAGCAAGATGTTGCCCGAGAGGGTCAGGACGTTGAGGCTCGGAAGACCGCTCAGGTCGGGAATGCTTCCCGTGAGGTGATTTCTGGAGAGGCCCAGCTTGGAAAGGCTCGGCAGACCGCTGAGGGCGGGGATGCCGCCCGACAGGTCGTTGTCGTCAGCAAAGAGCTGGAGAAGGCTGCTCGAGGAAAATGACGGGATGGCGCCGGAGAGCTGGTTGTTCCTGAGGTCCACGTTCTGGAGGCTCGAGAGCCCGGTCAGCGACGGGAATCCGCCCGTCAGCGCGTTGTCGTCGAGGAACAGGTTGGAGAGATTCGTGAGCCCGGCGAGCGAAGGGATGCTGCCCGAGAGCTGGTTGTAGCCGAGATCGAGGAATTGCAGGCTCGGGGAGAGCGCAGGGATGCTACCCGTGAGCAGGTTTCCGCTGAGGTCGAGCTGCTGAAGGTTGGTGAGACCTGTGGCGGGAAAGATGATTCCCGACAACGAGTTTCCCCTCAGGATGATGTTCAACGCGTCGGTGAGGTTGTCGATGGTGCTGGGAATCGTACCGACGAGATTGTTGTTCCCGAGGTTCACGGTCAGAACCTTCGTGAGAGGCGGGTCGCAGGAGACTCCGTACCAGCCGCACTCCGTTCCGGAGGGCCCGCCCCACCCCGTCTTCTGAGTCCAGCCCGCACCGTTCGTCGCGGCGAACAGGTCGAGGAGTGCGGTCCGCTGCGTGGCCGGGATCGCGGAGCGAGCGGCGAAGGACCAGAGCAGGCACGAGGACAGGAGCGCGGCGGACCACGGGCCCCGGGCAAGCCGGCGTGGCATCGACCGGGTGGCTCGGGCAAGCGGGTCCCGCAGGTGGCGACGCAGCATTTTCTCCCCCGTCGAAACGAAAGCAGGGTCAGCTTCGCCGCTCCTGCCCTCGGTTCATTCCTGAGCGATGTTCGGGAGAGTCTATTCCAGTGGCCGTCTCGGGCCCGTGATCCTCATCGCACCTCAGGCGCTCGCGAGCTGCCTCAGCACGTACGAGAGGATGCCGCCGTGGCGGTAGTAGTCGACCTCGTTGGGAGTATCCAGCCGCGACGTGACCATGAAATCTTTCCGGGCGCCCTCGCCGGAGATGGCCGTCACGGTGAGACGCTTCCTGGGGGAGAGCCCCTCGGCGATGCCGTGAATTTCGTACGTCTCGAAGCCGGTGAGTCCAAGCGTCGTGGCGTCCTCGCCCGGCTCGAACTGGAGAGCCAGCACGCCCATCCCCGCGAGGTTCGAGCGGTGGATGCGCTCGAAGCTCTTGGCAATGACCGCCTTCACGCCGAGCAGCATCGTCCCTTTCGCCGCCCAGTCGCGCGAGGAGCCGGTTCCGTACTCGGCCCCGGCCAGGATCACCAGCGGCGTCCCCTCGGCCTGGTAGCGCATCGCGGCGTCGTAGATGGAGCTCTGCTCGCCGCTCGGGATGTGTACGGTGACGCCCCCCTCGGTGCCCGGGAGGAGCTGATTCTTGAGGCGGATGTTGGCGAACGTGCCGCGCATCATCACCTCGTGGTTCCCGCGCCGCGCGCCGTAGGAGTTGAAGTCCTTCGGCTCGACGCCCTTCTCCATGAGGTACTTCGCGGCGGGGCTGGTCCTGGCGATCGAGCCCGCCGGGGAGATGTGGTCCGTCGTGACCGAGTCGCCCAGGAGGGCGAGCACGCGTCCTCCGTCGATGTCCCGGAGAGCGAGCGGCTCCTTCGGGATGTTCTCGAAGAACGGCGGCTTGCGCACATACGTGGAGCTCTCGTCCCAGTCGAACGTCTCGCCTTCCGGGATCTGCATCGTCTTCCACTGCTCGTCGCCGTCGAACACCTCCGCGTAGGCACGCTGGAACTGCTCGGGCTTCACCTGGCTGCGCACCGCCTCACGCACTTCCTCGGGTGTGGGCCAGATGTCCTTCAGGTAGACGGGATTCCCGTTGCGGTCCTTGCCGATCGGGTCGCGCGTGATGTCGATGTCCATCTCGCCGGCCAGCGCGTAGGCCACGACGAGCGGCGGCGAGGCGAGATAATTCATCCGCACCTGCGGATTGATGCGTCCCTCGAAGTTGCGGTTGCCCGAGAGGACGCCCGCCACGACGAGATCTCCCGTGCGCACCGCTTCGGAAACCGCGTCCGGCAGCGGGCCGGAGTTCCCGATGCAGGTGGTGCAGCCGTAGCCCACGAGGTGAAATCCCAGCGCGTCGAGGTACGGCGTGTAGCCCCCTTCGCGCAGATATTCCGTGACGACCTTCGAGCCGGGAGCGAGCGACGTCTTCACCCAGGGCTTGACCTGCAGGCCGCGTTCCACGGCCTTCTTGGCCAGGATGCCCGCGCCCAGCATCACCGACGGGTTCGAGGTGTTCGTGCAGGAGGTGATCGCCGCGATGACGACGGCGCCGTGACCCAGCTGGTAGCTCGTGCGGCTGTCGGCGACGCTCACCGTCGACACCAGCGTGCCGAGCTCGGCGCGCTGCGCCTGTGCGGCCGGATCGACCTCGAGGGGAACGGCGCTTCCCCCCTCCTCGAGCCACTTCGAGACGCGATCCTTCGGGACGAGCGCGACTTCCTTCTGCAGCATGTCGACGAGCGACGTGCGGTAGTTCTGCTTCATCGACCGCAGGGCCACCCGGTCCTGGGGCCGGCGCGGTCCCGCGAGCGAAGGCTCGATCTCGCTCAGGTCGAGCTCGAGCTGATCCGAGAAGAAGGGCTCGGGCGACTGTTCCGTGCGAAAGAGCCCCTGGGACTTGCAGTACGTCTCGACCAGGTCGACCAGCGTCTTGGGGCGGTTCGTGAAGCGCAGGTAGTTGAGCGTCTCCTCGTCCACGGGAAAAAAGCCCATCGTGGCGCCGTACTCGGGGGCCATGTTGGCGATCGTGGCGCGGTCCGTGAGCGAGAGCGAGGAGAGCCCGTGGCCGTAGAACTCCACGAATTTTCCGACGACGCCCCGCTTGCGCAGGATCTGCGTGACGGTGAGGACGAGATCGGTCGCCGTCGCGCCCTGCGGCAGCTCGCCGTGAAGTCGGAAGCCGACGACATCCGGGATCAGCATCGACTGCGGCTGCCCGAGGAGCGCGGCCTCGGCCTCGATCCCTCCCACGCCCCAGCCGAGAACGCCGAGTCCGTTGATCATCGTGGTGTGCGAGTCGGTGCCGACCAGCGTGTCGGGATAAGCGAAGCCTTCCTTGTTCTTGAAGACGACCTTGGCCAGGAACTCGAGGTTCACCTGATGACAGATGCCCGTGTCCGGAGGAACCACGCGGAAGTCGTGGAACGCACGCTGGCCCCAGCGCAGGAACGAGTAGCGCTCGCGGTTGCGGTCGAACTCGAGGGCCGCGTTGACTCCCATCGAGGCCGAGGAGCCGAACTGATCGACCTGCACCGAGTGGTCGATGACGAGGTCGGCGGGGGAGAGCGGGTTGATCTTCTCGGGCTTGCCGCCCATCTCGACCACGGCCTCGCGCATGGCGGCGAGGTCGACCACCGCGGGCACGCCGGTGAAATCCTGCATGAGGACGCGGGCGGGATGGAAGGCGATCTCCTGGTTGGAGGTCTCCTTGGCCTTCCAGTTCACGAGGGACTCGATGTCCTCGCGCTCCACGACGCGCCCGTCCTCGTTCCGGAGCAGGTTCTCGAGCAGGATCTTCAGCGAGATCGGGAGTCGTTCCACCTGCGGGAACTGCTTGGCGAGGGCCGCGAGGCTGAAGATCTGGTACGAATCGACCCCGACGTCGAGGCGGGTCTTCGTCTGAAAGCTGTCCTGCATGAATCCTCCCGGAGACGGGCGGATTCTACAGATTCCCTCCGCGTCATCTATTAAGCAGGTGCATGGGACTCCAGAGGGTCAGTTGACGTCGCCGCCGCCGCAGCGCTGCGGCGTCTGGCAGGGTCCTCCCCCACAGGCCGTCCCCGGGTCGAATCCCGACGCGGGTCTCCCTGCCGGCGACCCGCTCTGGGCTGCGAACGTGGAGAGCAGGCGGCTCATTGCGGAGGAGCCGCACTTCGGGCAGAGGATTTCTCCGGGAGCGTCGCCGGCCAGGACGAGCTCCTCGCTCCGGGCTTCACAGGAATCGCAGCGGAATTCGAAGACGGGCATGCCGGTTATCCCCCGACGCCGATCTTACCGTTCCGTCCAACCGCTACTGGTAGAAGCCGTTGATGTCGACGATGAGATCGACGGCTCCCGAGATCAGGTCGGCTTGAACGGCGAAAGTGCCCGAGCCCGCTCCGTCGAGTGTCAGCGTGAGGTTGTTGGCGCGCGTCACGCCAGCGGCAAAGTTCAGGCTCGAGGTCGCGGGCGCCAGCGCACGCCCCGCAAAGAATCGTAGATGGCCCGTCGAGGAGGGCGCGACCACGGTGGCATTCAGGGAGACGCTCTTCGCCGTGGCGGGCACCGAGCAGGCCGTCGTCGCGGGGACGACGCGCCGCGTCCCCGACGCGAGCGCGGGCCCGCCCTGGTCTCCGTCCGGCTGCCGCGTGTCGAGGAGGCGGCAGGGCGTGAGCGTGTAGAAGCTGAGCGCGCCCGCGAGCTGCCAGACGCTGCCCGCCGCAAGGCCCGCAAAGAGCGTCGTCCCGCCGGTCGGGTCGAGAGCCAGCGCCTGCACCTTCGGGTTGCCCAGGCCGGCGTTCATCGGAGACCACGTGTCGCCCGAATCCGTCGTCCGGAAGACGCCGCCTCCGAACGTTCCCGCGTAGAGCGTGCCTGTGGTCGGGTCGACCGCGAGCGCTTTCACGTCGAGGCTCGTTAGGCCCGTGGTCGCCGGCACCCAGCTGCTCCCCGCGTCGGTCGAGCGGAAGAAGCCCTCGTCCGATCCCGCGTAGATCGTCGACGGGGTGCCCGGCTTCATCGCGAGGGCATTGCGAAATCTGCCCGTCACTCCCGCCCTCTGCGACCACGTGCCGCCCGAGTCGGTGGACTTGTAGACACCAACATCTGTTCCTGCGTAGAGCGTACCGGGCGCAGTGGGGTCGAACAGGAAGGAGTAGACGTTGTTCAGAACGGTCGGCATTCCCGTGCTGGATGAGAACCAGCTCGCGCCGAAATCCGTGGACTTGTAGACCCCGTCATAGACAGATCCCAGGTAGAGCGTGCTCGGAGTCATCGGATCGATCGCAATCGCCAGCCGGAGCGAAGCACTGCCGCTCCAGGCGTTGCCTGAATCGGTCGATTTGTACACCCCGCCGATACCGGCTGCATACAACGTGGCGGGTGTCGTGGGATCGATGGCGATCGAGCGAATGGACGCGCCCGCCATTCCCGTACTGGACGGTGACCACGAGCGCCCGGCGTCCGTGGATTTCAGCACGCCATCGCTCTCGGAGCCGGCGTAGATCGTGGCCGGTGTGACCGGATCCACTGCGAGGCCGGCCACCCACAAGTTGGCAAGACCCTGGTTTTTCGAGGTCCACGTGCCGCCTGCATCCGTCGACCGGAAGACCCCATTCCCGGAATACAGGGCGCAAAAGAGGATCGTCGGGCCTGTCGAGGTCCTCCCGAGAGAGACGACATACGTGCTCGTGAGCCCCGTGTTCGCGTCCGACCAGGATGCGCCCGAATTCGTTGACTTGAAAACACCCGTGCCCGCAATCGTCGCGTACAGGGTGGTGTGCGTCATCGCATCGATGACGACCGCGCCCACGGACGGGCCCAGCCCGGAACTTGCGGGGTCCCAGGTGGTTCCGGAATTCGTGGATCGGAAGACGCCGCCGTCCCAGGTGGCCGCGTAGAGAATAGAAGGCGCAGTCGAATCGATCGTCACGCCATTCACGGACAGCGTGGTGAGCCCCGCGTTGACCGCGGCCCACGTGCCCCCGGAATCCGTCGACCGGTGGATGCCGGCTTCCGAGGTCGCGGCGTAGAGCGTTGAGGCCGCTGTTGGATCGATCGCGAGCGCTTGAACGTAGAGCGGGCCGGTCAGGCCGTCCCAGGAGGTTCCTCCGTCCGTCGACCTGGCTACGCCGTTTCTCGTCGCCACATAGGCGGTCGCCGGCTGGCCGGGATCGATTGCGAGAGCCGAGACGACCTCGAAGGTCAGGCCGGCATCCGCTTCCGTCCAGGTGCCTCCTGAGTCGGTCGATCTGAATACCCTCGATGTGGCGTACACGTCCTCCTGCGTGACCGCGTAAAGCGTTGCGGCGGCCGACGGAGCGATGGTGAGGGCCGTGATGCCCAGGGGCGTGAGGCCCGCGCTGGCCGGGGCCCAGGTGCTGCCGGAATCGCTCGACCGGAAGACCCCGCCGCTGGTTCCGGCATACACGTTCGCGGCCGTCACGGGATCCACGGCGAGGACGCGCACGTTTCCCTTGTCGGGGCCTCCGCTCGTCCAGACGCTCGGTCCCGCCTCCGCCGGTTGTGCAAGCGAAACCAGCAGGATGGCAATCCAGCCGAATTTCTTCACGGAACGAACATGCCGCAACACTTTTGAACCCTCGAATTTTCGATCTTAACAGGGCGATTCCGCAATTGCTGAGCGCTTATTTCATGGATCGGCTCGAGGTTACCAACCGGCAATACAAGCAGTTCGTCGATGCGGGCGGGGCCGGCCGGCCGGGAGCTCGGCGCCTATCCCGCGGGGGAAGACGACAAGCCCGTCGGGGGCGTGAGCTTCTACGAGGCCGCCGCGTATGCGGAATTCGTCGGCAAGCAGCTCCCCACCTGCTATCACTGGATGCACGCGACCGGAGTCTCCTCGAGCGCCGTGGTCTCGCCGCGGAGCAACTTCGATGCGCAGGGTCCTTGGGTGGTGGGCCGCGGCGCGATGAACGTTTTCGGCACGCATGACATGGCGGGCAACGTGAAGGAGTGGTGCCTGAACGAGAACGGGCCCGGGGTGCGGTACATCCTCGGCGGGGGTTGGCACGAGCCGGCTTGCATGTTCATCGACGCGGACGCTCAACCGAGCTGGGACCGGAAACCCGAATACGGCTTCCGGTGCATGAAGGCGCCTGTGGACCAGCGGCTCGTGGAGGCCAGCCGGCCGCGGCATCGCGCGCCCGCTCCCGTTCTGCGTGCGCAGCGGCCCGTCTCGGACGAGGTTTTCGACGCCTACAGAGGGTTGTATTCATACGACCGTCTGCCGCTCGACGGCAAAGTGGAGCGCACCGACACGCTCGACTGGGCCGTCCGGCAGCGCGAGCACCTGGAGGACATCCCGACGGTGAATCTCGAGTGGGTG
>JBDSFL010000626.1:0-3857 GCA_039919545.1 Thermoanaerobaculia bacterium
GGGCACCCGAGTACTCGTCGGTACGCAGGAACATCTCCTCCGGCTCGGTGCCGGCGAGGTCGTTCTGGTAGAGCAGCTGAAGTGCCAGCTCGCGGGATTTCCGGCGCCTGCCGCTCATTTTCGGCCCCTAACGGGAGACCGTGGCCTCGAGCGCCGTGCGGGCGGAGGATCGTGCGGCCAGCCGGGCGCGAAGATCGGACGCCTCGACCGCGGCAGCCGCGGCCTCGAAGCCCTTGTTGCCTCCCTTGGCGCCGGCGCGATCGAGCGCCTGCTCGAGCGTGTCGCAGGTGAGGACTCCGAACGTGATGGGCACGTCGATCTCCAAGGACACTTTCATGATCCCCGACGAGAGGCCGCCGGCCACGTACTCGAAGTGAGGCGTCCCGCCGCGGATCACCGCGCCGAGAGCGATGAGCGCATCGAAACGCTGGGAGCGGCCGAGATCGCGCAGCGCCAGGGGAAGCTCCCAGGCTCCGGGGGTACGCACGAGGACGAGATCGTCCTCGGAAGCGCCCATCCGCTTGAGGCCGTCAACGGCTCCTTCGATGAGCCTCGCGACGACCAGCTCGTTGAAGCGGGAGGCGACGATGCCGAAGCGTCGGCCAGAGGCGGAGAGATGCCCTTCGATCACGTTCATACGGACTGTGAAGAATAGCAGAGGGAAGACGGCCGTGACTCGCCCTCAATGACTTGCGAGACGGGAAACCTCCGCGTTCCGCCCGTCGGTGCCGAAATTCTCCGCATACCGGTCCAGGAATTCCTGGATCCCGTAGCGGACGGGCTGAGGGCCCAGCGTCTCGAGGGCATAGACGGCCGCGATGCTGCCGACTCGGCCCGACACGACCCAGCTCAGCCCCAACGCGCGAGCGGCGAACAGGCCGGCGCGAAACGCGTCGCCCACGCCCGTGGGATCGACGGCCTCGCCCCGGAGCGCCGCGGGCGGAATCTGGATCGTGAGATCGCCGTCGGCGGTCTCGGGTGAGCCGGCCCTCAGGGTGATCGTGGAGCCCTGATCGCCGCGCGTGATGATGACGACCGGCACGCGCGCCAGGATCTCGGCCTCCGAAAGGCCCGTCTTCTTCTCGATGACGCCGAACTCGTACTCGTTCCCGATCAGGATGGCCGCCCCTTCGAGCCCGCCCAGCAGATCTTCAGCCGAGAGGCGCGCCACCTGCTGGCTCGGGTCGTAGACGAACGGGATCGAAAGCTCCCGGCACTCGCGCGCGTACCCCGCCATGGCGGCGGGATCGTTCGGCGCGATGATGGCGAGGGCGATCGAGGGCACGTCGAGCGAGCGGAAGCTGAGCTCGGACGCGCGGGCCATCGCGCCCGTGTAGAACGTCGCGATCTGATTCTGCTGCTGGTCGGTGGAGACGAAGAACGACGCCGTGAACACGTCGTCGCAGATCTTCAGCGCCGAGACGTCGACGCCTTCCCCTTCGAGCCAGGCGCGATAGTCCGCGGCGTCGGAGCCGGCCGTGGCCATCACGATGGGGCGCACGCCCAGCAGCGCGAGGCCATAGGCGATGTTCGGCGCGACGCCGCCGCGCACCTTCCGCATCGCATCGACGAGGAACGACACGGAGAGCCGGTGCATCTTGTCCGGCACCACCACGTCGAGGAACTTGCCGGGGAAGGTCATCAGATAGTCGTAGGCCACCGAGCCGGTCACGACGATTGTTCCAGCGGGGCGCGGAGAGACTTCGCGTTGGTTCATTTCCAGTATCTCTCCGTCAGCAGCTCGAGCCGGGCGCGGGTCGCGGGCGGGACGTCCTCGCGGCGCGTGAGGATGGCCGAGCCGAGCGCGTCGCGGCAGGTGCAGGCCCGTGCGGGGTCGATGGATTTCACGGTGTCGGCGAGAACACGATTCGCCGTCTCGGCGTTCTGGTGAAGCACCGCGATCACCGCCTCCACCGAGACGGCCTGATGGTCCTCGTTCCAGCAATCGTAGTCGGTGACGAGAGCCATGGTGGCGTAGCAGATCTCGGCCTCGCCGCAGAGCTTGGCCTCTTGCACGTTCGTCATCCCGATCACGTCCACTCCCCAGGAGCGATAAAGGTCGGACTCCGCGCGTGTCGAGAACTGGGGTCCTTCCATGCCGAGGTAGATCCCTCCGGCGTGAACCCGCGCCTCCATCCGGCGCGCGCTCTTGTCGAGCGTGTCGAGGAGGCCGGAGCAGATCGGCCGCGCGAGCGACACGTGCGCGACGCAGCCCTCGCCGAAGAACGTGGAGACCCGCCGGTACGTCCGGTCGATGAGCTGGTCCGGTAGCACCAGATCCGTCGGGCGATATTCCTCCTTCATCGACCCGCAGGCCGACGCGGAGAGAAGGGCGTCACAGCCGAGCTTCTTGAAGCCCCAGATGTTCGCGCGGAAGTTGATCTCGGAAGGCAGGATCGTGTGCTTGCGACCGTGTCTTGCCAGGAACGCGACGGGAACGCCCGAAAGCTCACCGACCACGTAGGTGTCGGAGGGATCTCCGAACGGCGTCTCCAGAGCGACCTCGCTCGACGTGACGAGCCCGGGGAGGGAATAGAGGCCGGAGCCTCCGACGAGTCCGATTCGCTTCAACGGTGCATCTCCATCTCGGTCAGGATGTCGAGCGCGAGCTTCAGCGCGGCGCGTCCGTCTTCGCCGGTGACCTCGGGCTCGCTGCGGGTGCGGCAGGCGTTCAGGAACGACGAGTCTTCCGCGGTGAGCGGATCCGCGGGCGCCACGGCGACGGGCCATTCGACGATGCGGGGCGGGCCGCTCAGGCGGTCGAGACGGAACGCAGTGACATCGCGCTTCTGGGTGTCGATCGAGAAATACCAGTCGGGCTGGAAGAAACGGAACTTCCGGGTCTTGTCCTGCGACACGCGCGAGGCGGTGAGGTTCGCTACGCAGCCCCCCTCGAAGGACAGCCGCACGGACGCGATGTCGACCTTGCCCGAGAGGATCGGCACACCCACGGCGCGGATCTCGGTGACGGGCTTTCCCACCAGATCGAGCGCGATGTCGAGGTCGTGAACCAGGAGATCGAGCACCACGTCCACGTCGAGGGCGCGCGCGACGAAGACGCCGAGGCGATGGGCCTCGATGAACTTCACCTCGGTCACGAGCGGACGCACGGCGGCGACCGCGGGATTGAAGCGCTCGATGTGCCCCACCTGCAGGATGCGGCTCTTCGCCCGCGCGAGCGCCACGAGCGCATCCGCCTCGGCGAGCGTCACCGAGATCGGCTTCTCGATGAGCACGTCCGCGCCCCCCTCGAGCAGCTCGGCCGCAACTTCGGCGTGCGTCGAGGTCGGCGTCGCCACGATCACCGCCGTGGCCCCCTCGTCGAGCAGCTGCCGCACGGACGAGCGCCGGACCATTCCCTTCGCGCCGTGCAGCGCCTCGATCTCGGAGGCGGCCTGATCGCTCGTCTCGACGAAGCCCACCGGGGAGGAGCCGTCGAGGTCGGACAGGATGCGCGCGTGGTGGCGGCCGAGGTAGCCGCAGCCCACGATGCCGGTCCGGATGCTGGCCGCCGGCGGCTTCACGTCGTCGTTTTTCATCGAACGGGGCGGAGTCTAGCGCGCGCCCCTTGCGGCCGAGAAGCGACGATGAGTCCGCCTTCCTTGCCCCTCGCGCGCACTCCGCGTACATTCGCCGGTTCTTATGGCCGCACCCGACGCACCCGACTACAAGGAAACCCTGCTCCTGCCGCGCACCGCCTTTCCGATGAAGGGCGATCTGCCCAAGCGGGAGCCCGAGCGCCTGGCCCGGTGGCTCGATGGCGATCTGTACGGACGGCTCCGCGCCGCCCGGAAGGGCTCGCCGCGCTTCATCCTCCACGACGGACCGCCGTATGCCAACGGCAAGATCCACATCGG
>JBDSFL010000003.1:0-9540 GCA_039919545.1 Thermoanaerobaculia bacterium
AAAACGCAGAGTCGCCCGGGCCAAGGGCCTAAGATCAAAGGCCCGAGCAAGACAGTGAAGAGGCGTGACGCATGAGTCTGAAGAAGGTGCTGGTCGTCGACGACTCGGAACTCGTTCACAAGATGCACGGCCTCGTGCTTCAGAGGTATCACGACTGCGAGATCCTCCACACCTACAACGGCAATCAGGCGCTGGACATGCTGCACAAGAACCCCGATGTGCAGCTGATCCTGCTCGACATCAACATGCCCGTCATGGACGGCCTGCGTTTCCTCGAGACCCGGAACCAGATGGGCGTCTTCACGGGCATCCCGGTGATCATCATCTCGACCGAGGGCAAGGAGAACGACACCAAGCGCGGCATGGAGGCGGGCGCCACCGCTTACGTGACGAAGCCGTTCCGGCCCGCTCAGCTGCACGCAATCATCGACAACCTGTTCGACGAGAAATCCGCACCGAAGAAGGCTTAGCGGGTCTGGTGAGGGTGGAGCTGGGGGCCTCGTGATCACACCCGAATTTCAGGAGATCGTCGACGAGTACTTCAGCTCGACGCGCGAGCTTCTGGAGTCGGGCGAACAGCTCCTGATGGAGATGGAGCGCGAGGAAGGCCATCCGGCGGCCGAGAAGGTTCAGGACCTCAAGCGAACGTTCCACACGCTCAAGGGGAACTCCGCAATGATGGGGTTCGAGGTGGTGGCCAACGTCGCGCACCTCATGGAAGACATCCTCGGCGCGGTCGGCGGAAACGACCTCGGCATGGAGGAAGACCTCATCGCCCTGCTCCTCTCGGGCATGGGGTTGATCTCCGAGGTCGTCCGCTCCGGCCAGGTTCCCGACGAGACCCCCGCCTCGTGGGCCGGGATCCTGTCGGATCTACGCCGGATGTCGGAAGCCATCGAAGCCGCTCTCCCTCAGGCTCACGACGCCTCGGGAGCGGCCCCCGCCTCTCGCGCCGACGCGCAGGGGGCGCTCCCCTCGGCCGAGGACCTGAAGCGAAGGTACCTGGGCACCACGGCCAAGTCGCTCCGGGTCAGCCAGTCCAAGCTCGATTCCTTGCTGGAGATCGCCGGCGAGATTCACATCCTTCTCACGGGCGTCACCGAGCGGGTGCATCGCTTCGCCTCCCAGGGCGAGGAGGGAGCCGACCTGGCTCTCCAGGTCGAGCGGCTGACGAAGTCGTTCGGCTTCCTCCAGGACGAGATCTTCGCCGTCCGGCTCGTGCCGGTGGGCAGCGTCTTCTCGCATTTCCGCCGGCTCGTGCGAGACCTTGCCCAGGGGCAGGGGAAAGCCATCGAGTTCGAGGTTTCCGGCGAGGAGACAACCCTCGACAAGGCCGTGGTCGACCAGCTCAACGAGCCCCTGCTGCACCTCATCCGCAATGCGGTGGACCACGGCATCGAGTCTCCCGCCGAGCGGAAGAGCGTCGGAAAGTCCGAGGTCGCCACGGTGACGCTCGCCGCGCGCCAGACCTCGAATCTCGTGGAGATCGCCGTCGTGGACGACGGCCGCGGCATCGACGTGGCCCGAGTGGCGGCCAAGGCGCGCGAGAAGGGGATCCCGGTCGACGGGCTCGATACCGATGCCCTGATGAACCTCGTGTTCCTGCCTGAGTTCTCGACCAAGAACGACATCACCGAGCTCTCCGGGCGCGGCGTCGGACTCGACGTCGTGAAGACCGCCCTCGAACGTTTCGGCGGGAGCGTGAAGGTGCAGTCGGTCCCCGGCCGCGGTACCGAGTTCCGGCTCACCTTTCCCTTGACCCTCGCCGTGGCCCACGCCCTGCTCATCGGGGTGGACGACGAGGTCTATGCGCTCCCCATGAGCGCCCTGGTCGAGACGTTCCGGCTCGCGCCCGGCTCCCTGGACGAGATCGCGCGGCGGGGCGTCATGCTCTGGCGCGATCAGCTCCTCTCGGTGGTCGACTCCGGGCGGCTGTTCCAGACGAACGGCAGCAACGAATGCGGCCGCAGCTACGTGCTCGTGATCGGTGGCGAGGGGAAATCCAAGGCCCTGCTCGTGGATCGCCCGCTGGGACACCAGCTCATCGTGGTGAAGTCGCTCGACGAGTCGCTGGGGAAGCCCTTCGGCATCTCCGGAGCGACGCTGCTCGGCAGCGGCCGCATCGTGATGATCGTGGATGCCCGGCAGATATTGGAGACCCATTTGGACGACATGCAGCAGCCCACGATGGCCCGGGCGGTGTAGGCGATGAAAAAACGCAAGGAAGAATCCGCATCCGGCCCGCTCGAGCCCGAGAACGCGGGCGCGCCGCTCCTTGCCGAACCGGCCGCCGAGGCAGCTCCATCCGGGGAGCTCTCCCCCGCCGAGGAAGTCCGCGCGACGGGCAGCCTCATCGCCTTCGCCGACTGGGTGACGAACCGGCAAGAGCAGGCCAAGGACGCCGAGAAGATCGACCCCGAGACGTCCTACGTCTCGTTCTTCCTCGATCGCGAGGAATACGGTCTGCCCATCGAGAACGTGCGCGAGATCCTGCGCGTGGACGAGATCACGCGCGTGCCCCAGGCCCCGCCGCACATCCGCGGCGTCACGAACGTGCGCGGGAAGATCCTACCGGTCGTCGAGATCCGCACCCGCATCGGTCTCACGCCCCTGGTTCCCACCCCCGCCTCGCGCATCGTCGTCCTCGAGGTCGCCGGACGCACGCTCGGGCTGCTCGTGGATCGCGAGGCCCGCGTGGCCAAGGTGAAGAAATCTCAGATCGAGGTCCCTCCCGAAGAGATCGTGTCTGCCCGCACCGACTACGTTCGCGCCGTGGCCAAGCAGCCGGGCGGGCTCCTCTTCCTCCTGGATCCGGAGAAAACGCTCGTGGTGAGGGATTACGTTGCCAAAGACTAGCTGGAGGAGACCCGTTTCATGAAGATGACCAACTCACTGCAGGGCCGGATCGTCCTGTCGTTTCTGGCGGCGCTCGTGCCCTTGGTCGGGTTCGGAATCTTCAGCTACCTCCAGGGAAAGAGCTCTCTCGAGAAGCTCGTCGCGGCGGATTTCAACGACCGTTCGACGTCCACGGCCGACAAGGTCTCGCGCAACCTGTTCGAGCGCTACGGCGACATCGTCGACCTCTCCGAGAACCCGGCCCTGGCCTCGGCCAAGAGCGCGGTGGAGGTGAAGAACCGCACCCTGAGCCGTCTCGTCGAGACGCGGGCGCCCGTCTACAGCTTCATCGTCCTGACCGACATGCAGGGCAAGGTGATCGCCTCCTCGAACCCCACGCTGCTCGGCACCGATCAGGCCAAGGCCGACTGGTTCGTGGAAGGGCTGCGCGGCGACCCGTACTTCTCGCCCGCCGTCTACCTCGACACCCAGGTGGGCGGGCCCACGGTGGCCTTCTCGATGCTGGTGAAGGATCGCGAGACGGGCAAGGAGATCGGGGTCGTCTCCTCGCGTATCGACTACGGCCCGCTCTTCTCGGAGAACCTCATCAAGAAGGAGACGTTCGGGACGACCGGCGAGCTCATCATCCTCGACCCGCAGAGCGGAAAGATCCTCGGGGCCAAGGACATCTCGGTTCTCATGAAAACCGATTTCAGCGGGACGGCCGTGTTCAAGAAGGCGCAGAAGCAGCCGAGCGGCTTTTTGGTCGAGAGAGATGAGAAATCGGGGCGCACCTACGCCTACGGGTGGGCCACGGAGCAGGGCTTCTCCACTTACCCGGGGCAGCACGTGCTCGTCCTCGTCCGGCAGGAGACGAGCGAGGCCTTCAAGTCGATCCGCGACATGGCGCGCAACTTTCTCATCGCCTTTTTGGTCGCCGTCGCGTTCATCGCCTTCCTCGGCGACAGCGTCGCCCGCTCGATCTCCCGCCCCATCCTCGACCTCGTGCGCGTGGCCGAGAACATATCTCGCGGCGACCTGACGCCGGTGAAGGTGCTCGCCCGCAGCGACGAGATCGGGCGCCTCTCGCAATCGATGCAGGCGATGGTCGACTACCTCACCGAGATGGCCGGCATCGCCGACCGCCTGGCCGAGGGGGATCTCACCATCACCCCGACGCTCCGCGCCGAGGGAGACGCCTTCGGCGTGGCCTTCGGACGCATGGTCACGACCCTGCGCGACCTGGTCATCAAGCTCCGGAACACCTCGCAGCAGCTGGCGACGTCGGCCGAGGAGATCTCCGTCTCCTCGCTCTCCATCCAGCGCGGCGCCGAGTCGCAGGCCGCCTCTTCCGACGAGACGTCATCCACGCTCGTCGAGATGGCGGCGCAGATCAACGCGGTGGCCAAGAACACGCAGGCCCTCGCCACGAACGTGGACGAGACCGCCTCCTCCATCCAGCAGATGGGCACGCTCGTGCAGCGCACGGCGCAGAGCTCGGAAGTGCTCCTCAAGGCCGTCGACGAGACCACCACCACGCTCGAGGCCATCAACGCCTCGATCCAGAACGTGGGCCAGCGCGTGCGGAAGGTGGACGAGGTCAGCAAGAAGACCGTCACCGAGACGACCGAGGGAGGCACGATCCTCCAATCGACCATCAAGTCGATCGGCGACCGCTCGCAGGACATCGGCAAGATCATCAAGGTCATCGAGGCGATCGCCGATCAGACGAACCTGCTCGCGCTGAACGCCGCCATCGAGGCGGCTCGCGCGGGAGACGCCGGCAAGGGCTTCGCCGTCGTGGCGGACGAGGTCAAGAAGCTGGCCGAGCGCTCGGTCAAGGCCACCGGCGAGATCACCACCGTGATCGAGGGAATGCAGAAAGACACGCACAGCGCCGTCGACATGACGGGACGCATTCTCGACAGCATCCTGTCGTCGGTCGAGAAGTCGTCCGAGATGGTGAGCGAGGTGAACCGCCTCACGCAGGAGCAGGCCTCGGGAGCCACTCAGATCCTTGGCGTCGCTCAGCGCATCAGCGACGTCTCGCGCGAGGTCTCGACCGCGGCTCAGGAGCAGGCGCTGGGCTCCAAGGAGATCCTCCGCGCCGTCGTGAACATGAACAGCATGACGCAGCAGGTGGCCGACGCCACCGTCGAGCAGAAGAAGGGCGGCGACATGGTCGTCCAGGCCATGGAGACGATCGCGAACGTGGCGCGCGCCAACCTCTCGGCCGTCGAAGAGCTGTCCAAGGCCTCGATGGGCCTGGCCCACGAAGCCGAGGACCTGAGGCAGCAGCTCGAGACCTTCCGCGTGTGAGCCGGCTTCGGGAAGAACGGCAGCAAGGAACGAAGATATGACCACCATGGGCGCACGCAAGAAACCTTCTCAGGAGCTCCGGCTGGCGGCAGCCTTGGAGTTCAGCCGCTCCGTCGACCCGCTGGTGCGAAGACGCGCGCTCGAGATGGCCGCCACGCTCGGCAAGGAAGGGGCTGATCTGCTCTGGAACGGCCTGATGGATTCCGAGCCGATGGTCCGCGAATCGGCCATCCAGATCGGAGCGCAGAAGCTGCCCGCGGCGCGCCTGCTCAGCGGTGTCGGCTCGGAGGGAAATTCCGTCCTGCGCACGGCCTCGATCGAGGCGATGCGCCGCAAGGGCGCGCCTTCCCTCCCGGCTCTCAAGAAGGGGATCCTCGCCGAGGACCAGGACGTCGTGCTCTTCTCGGTGCAGATCCTGGGCTCGATGCCCGAGATCGAGGCCGTCCCGCTGCTCATCCCGTTTCTCAAGCACGAAGACCTCAACATCGCGCAGGCCGCCGTCGACAGCCTCGGCGAGCTGAAGTCCACCAAAGCGGTCGGGCCGCTGCTCGAGATGCTCGGCGGAGACCTCTGGCTGAGGTTCGCAGCGATCCTGGCGCTCGGCCGCATCGGAGACGCACGCGCCACGCTCGATCTCCTCGGCCTCATCGACGACGACACGCTCGGCTCCACGGTGCTCGAAGCCATCGGCCGAATCGGCGATCCCTCGGCGCTGGCGCGCCTCTGCCGCGCCCTGGCCTTCGAAGACCGCTATCCCCCGCGCGACACGATCCTGCTCGCCATCGGCGACTGCCTGCGCCCCACCGGCGCCCGCATCAACACCCTGGCGCCCGACGTCACGGCGCGTTTCGAGAGCGAGGCCTTCCAGCGCTACGTGCGGGAGGCGGTCCGCGCCTCCAAGCCTCAGCTGCGTACGGCGGTGAACCGCTTCGTGCAGGCGCTCTATCACCCCCCGCTCTTTCCGGAGCTGATCGAGCACCTCGACGACGAGACCCTCTCCCCGGAAACCGTCGCCTTCATCGCGACGCTTCCGATGGCGAACGGCGTCGAGCCGATCCTGCAGGCCTCCATCACCCACGAGCGCGCCGGCGTGCGCGCCGCGGCGCTGCGCGTGCTGGGGCTCCGCTCGGAAGCGTGGGCCGACCCGCTGCTCATCGCGCGCCTCTCCGATCCGGATCCCGAGGTCCTCTCCTCCGCGGTCCGCGCCATCTCGCGCCGCGCCCCGGTGGGGGTCTTCGGGCAGATCCTGCCGCTGCTCTTCCATCCGGCGGAGGCCGTGAGGACCCGTGCCCTCGAAGCGCTGCCGACGCTGGCCCGGCGCCAGGATGTCGATGCCGTTCGCGAGCTCCTCCTCAACTGCAAGACGCTCGACGACCAGGTCACGTATGTCGAGCTCTCGCGCCGCCTCGAGCGTTCGGCCTTCACCGACATCTGGCTGAAGCTGCTCCCCGAGGCCTCCGCCGACCTCTTGCGCGTCCTGCTGCGCGCCCTGGGAGACGGCTCGGGCCCCGAGGTCCGGAGCCATCTGCTCCCCTTCCTCGACCATCCCTCCTCGGCCATCCGTACGCTGGCCATCGAGTCCCTGTCGCAGTCCGGCGAAGGGCACGAGCTCGGCGCCGAATTCCACCGCAGGCTGCTCACCGATCGCGAGTGCACCTACTACCTCGTCCGCGCCCTCGGGCGCTTGAAGTACACCCCGGTCGAGGAAGACCTCGAGGCCCTGTACGAGCGCGCCGCTCCTCTCGAGAAGATCGCCATCCTCGAGGCGGTGGGCGCCATGGAGACGCCGGAGGCCGCCCACTTCCTCAAGGCGGAGCTCGAGTCGAAGGATCGCGAACGGCGCCGCGCGGCAGGCGCTTCCCTGGCGCGCCATTTCCGCGACGGAAACCTGCCCCTCTTCCTGAAGCTGGCCCGGTCGGAGGATTGGGCGCTGCGCAACACGGCTGCCTGGGCCATGGGCGAGATGAAGAGCGCCGAGGTGCGGCCCCATCTGAAGAAGCTGACGGAGGATCCGGAAGAAGTCGTCTCGCGCACGGCCCGCAGCGCCATCGACAAGCTCCCGGGCTGAGGGCGAAAGGTCACGACACTTGATGAGCACGTCCAGCGACAGCAGCAGCGCGAGGCCGCGATGAGACGGACGAGTCTCCGTTGAGCGGAGCGTTCGTTCCGAACATGGGCCTGGGCACCGGCGTGCCGCCCATGAGCGACGAGGAGTGCCGCCTGCTCGCCGAGTTCGTGCGCGACCGTTTCGGGCTCGAGCTGCAGCTTTCTCAGCGCGATCGCGTCCGTTTCCGCCTTCGTTCGCGCCTCGAAGCCAAGGCAATGGGGACTTTTCTGGAGTACTACCACTATCTCGTGCTCGGCCCGGATGCCCGCGAGGAGCTCCCCTTCCTCGTCGAGGCCCTCACGAACAACGAGACCTATTTCTTCCGGGAGGCCTATCAGTTCGAGACGTTCTTCTCGGAGGTCGTCCTCCCCCGCCTCGTCGGACGCCCGATCGACCAGCCCATTCGCATCCTGTCGGCCGGCTGCTCCTCGGGAGAGGAACCCTATTCGCTCGCCATCACCTATCTCGAGAACCAGTTCCGGTACATGGGGCGCCCTTGCGAGATCCAGGCCTTCGACCTCAACGCGGCCAAGATCCGGCAATCCGAGGCGGGCGAGTACGAGGCCACCGCCTTCCGGGTCACGACCCCCGAGATGAAGGCGCGGTACTTCGCCCCCTCCGGGAAAGGCCACAAGGTGAAGAGCTGGATCAAGGGAAACGTCAAGTTCCGCGTCGTGAACCTGCTCGAGCTGGGCGACGCCTACGAGCCGGCCTCTTTCGATGCGGTCTTCTGCCGCAACGTGCTGATCTACTTCAGCGAGCCCCTGATGTACCGCGTGTGCGGCGTCTTCCACAAGCTCCTGCGTCCCAGCGGCTCGCTTTTCCTGGGGCACTCGGAGTCCCTGCTCGGGCGCACACAGCTTTTCCGCCCTCAACGCGCGGCCGATTTCATCTACTACCAGAAGGCGGATCCGTGAACGGCGCTCCGCAGGAATCGAGCTATCCTCGAGTCGCGCGATGCAGCTGAACACGCCTCCCCGGCGCCCCGAGCGGACTCCATCCATCGCCGTGGTGGCGCGGATCCTGGTCGTGGACGACTCCACGTTCGTGCGGCGGACGCTGCGGAAGATCTTTCAGGCGCAGCCCGGATTCACCGTCATCGGCGAAGCCGGGGACGGCGCCGAGGCCATCGAGCGCATCGTGGAGCTGAATCCCGACGTCGTGACGCTCGACGTCCAGATGCCCGGCATGGACGGGTTCACCGCGCTGAAAGCAATCGGGCACCGCTGGCCGAACCTGCCGGTGATCGTCCTGGCCTCGTCCGCGCAGAATGGCGCAGGCGCCGCTTTCGAGGCGCTCTCGCTCGGGGCCTTCGAGTTCATCGACAAGTCCCGTTGCGGCTCGATGGATTTCCACCTCCTGGGCACCGAGATCGTCACGAAGGTACGGGCCGCCCTCGTCGGGCGCGTCCCGTTCTCGGAGCGGACGCGGTCGGAGAACACGGGCATCTCGAACGACGGCGAACCCGACATCGAGCTTCCCACCGACGTGCGGATGGTTTGCGTCGGCGCGTCCACCGGCGGGCCCCAGGCGATCCAGCTCGTCCTCGACCGCATTCCGGCCACGTTTCCGTTCCCGCTCGCGATCGTTCAACATATGCCCGTGGGCTTCACAGGTGCGTTCGCGGAACGGCTGAATCACTCGTCTCCCCTGGAGGTCAAAGAGGCCCGCCATGGAGACGTGTTCCATCCAGGCCGAGCCCTGATCGCCCCGGCCGGACGACACCTCATGTTCCAGCAAGGGCTCAAGGGCATCACGGCGGCGCTTTCGGACGAGCCGTCGAAGGTGTCTCACATCCCCTCGGTCGATGTCCTCTTCTCTTCAGCGGCGGAATCGTTCGGGGCGTCCGTCATCGCGGTCATCATGACCGGCATGGGCTCCGACGGCCGTGACGGCGCGCGCAGGCTCGCCGCCGAAGGTGCCTTCGTGATCGCCGAGGCCGAGAAGAGCTGCGCCGTCTATGGCATGCCGAAGGCCGTGGTCGAGGCGGGGCTGGCCGATGCCTGCTGGACGTCCACGGAGATCGCCGAACGGCTCGCGCACATTCGTGGCGGACGCGGCTGGTCGGAGAATCGCAAAGCATGAGCGAACGCGCCGGCGTGGACAAATCCGAAACGGTGAAGAACCTGTTCCGCGATCTCGTGGACCGCAGCCGCGTGCTTCGGGAAGACGTGATGCGGGAGAACGAGAGCCTGAGGCACCGCATCCACGAGCTCGAGAGCGACCTCGAGACCGCCGAATCTTTCCTGTCGAAGGAATTCGACGAGACGCGGCGCGAG
>JBDSFL010000021.1:0-16392 GCA_039919545.1 Thermoanaerobaculia bacterium
GGCAACGGGCGATAAGGGCCTGCTGGCGGCGTTGTCGTTCGGTCGGCGTCGCTCGACGGGGCGCCGCCCCGCCTTCGCTAGCCTTCCTCCTCCGCCTTGCCATCAAACCCTTCTCCCCCGTTGCCAAGCGTCTCGTCAAACTGTGGGGAGCGAGGTCAGGGAAAGACGGATGTGTGAGTGCTCACGTCGCATCCGCCCGACGGTGAGCTCGTCGTGCGCTCGTACTCCCGTCGTGCTCGTCGCTCGCTCCCGTGCCCAGGCGATCGGATTCGTGGATCGAAACCCGTCACGGTTCGACAGTCTTCTGTCGACGTCGCGCAGCGACTCGACGCTGCTCTTATTAGTCCCCTCCCACGTTCCCTCTCTTCGTCCGCTCGCAATTTGGGATGCCGAGAGCCTCGTGCCCGGTGATCGGCGTCGACGGCCTAGAGGATCTTGCGCCGCCGAACCTCGAGGCTGCGATGACAGCTCAGCAAGATCCTCGAGAGCGCCGCGATGACCTCTCTCGTATCGATGCGCGGCGCGTTCGGCGAACGCCGATCTCCGGGTACGAGGCGTGTCGAAGCGCGGCAGCAGCACGTGAGCGAGCCAGACCCCACGAAAGGCCACCAGCGAAGAGCCCGTCGGAAGGGGGTGTCCTTCCGGCGACCTTGGGAGGAGATGCACCGCCGGGACCGTGAGAAAGCCGACACGGACAGGGCATCTCCGGACACGAGGCGCCGGCAGAAGGCGCCGCTCGCCCGGAAGGGCATCCCCTTCCGGTGGGCGTCTCCAGCAATGAAGGCTGGTGCCCTCCCCTTCCGGCGGGCGTCTCCAGCACGAGATCCGAGAACTCCGATCCGTTCCAGGGTCCGAAACGAATCAGCCGCGCGTGCGCTCGCGGGGCGTCTCGCGCCCCTTCAGCTGCCCGCAGGCCGCGTCCGCGCCGAGCCCCTTGGACCAGCGCACCGTCACCGGCACGTCGGCCTCGGCGAGAATGCGCGCGAAGGCGTTGATCTTCTCCTCCGAGGGGCGCCTCAGACCGGGCAGCCACTTCTTGGATTCGTTCAGCGGGATCAGGTTCACCTTCGACGGTACGCGTTTCACGAGCCACGAGAGAAGCCGCGCATCGTCCACACCGTCGTTGACGCCGTCGATGAGCACGTACTCGAAGGTGATCCGCCGCCCGCGCTCGAGCGGCCAGGCCGCGAGCGCCGAGAAGAGCTCCGCGATGGGATACGTGGCGTTGATCGGCATCAGCTTCGTGCGCTTCACGTCGTCGGCGGCCGACAGCGACACGGCGAGGTTCGGGAGATGCGGCCGGCTGGCGAGCGTGTCGATGCCGGGCACGATTCCGGAGGTCGAGACGGTGATGCGCTTGGGCGACACCTCGCGCTCGAGCAGGTCGAGCGCGCGCTGCACGGCGGCGACATTCAACAGCGGCTCGCCCATCCCCATGAAGACGACGTTCGCTTCGTGCGGTCCGAACCCCCGCTCCCGGGCGATCACGAGATATTGCCCGATGATCTCGCCCGCGGTCAGGTTGCGCCCCGCTCCCATGCGCCCTGTCACGCAGAACGCACAGTCCACCGCGCAGCCGGCCTGCGACGACAGACACACCGTGATCCGCTCGTCGGTGGGGATGTAGACGGCCTCGATCTTCGCGCCGTCGGCCAGCTCGAAGAGAAACTTCTCCGCGCCGTCGTCGGCGGGCGAGCGTTCGGTGATGACCGGCATTCCGACGACGAAGCTCGCGGCGAGCGCCTCGCGCAGCGCCTTCGGAAGATTCGTCATCTTCGAGAAATCGCCGGTACGCCGCTCGTAGAGCCAGGTCATCAGCTGCGCGGCTCGATACGGCTCGGGCGCCACGTCCCTGATGGCGCGGGCGAGGTCGTCGCGGGAGAGTCCGAGGAGATCGATCACGTTTGAGCCCCGAGGCCGGGGAACGCGATTATGGCCGACCGCGGATCTGGCCGCTCAGGCCAGGATTCAGCTGCGCTTGGCGACCGTGGAGCGCAGCGTGACGGTCGCCCCCGGCCGCCTTCGTGCCCGGATGGGGCGCGTGGGATCGATGCCGACCGATCGCAGGAACCCCAGATCCTTCACGTTGATCTGGAACACGGCTTTGTCGGATTCCTCGCGCGCTGCGTTCAGCGCGCCGCGGCGGATCGACGGGAGAGAGGCGGATGAGCGTCGCCCCCGCTTGTCCAAAGCCACCGTCGCATCGAGGATGAGATACGCGTCATAACCCTCGGCGCGAACCTTCGCCAGAATTTCGTGAACTCTTTCCGAGGACGAAACCGCCAGGTTCAGCGCGGCGCCGAGCTCCTTCAGATATGCGCGGACTTTCTCGTCGAGGGCCATCTCGAACGAATCTAGGCCGACCTTCCGCGGGAGTCAATTGCTCGATGACCTCATTTTTTTTTCTGTTGACGAACGAACCGCCGGTCGAACAGTCGGACTAGAATCGAGAGAATCTTCTCTGCCTTCGAAAGTGCCACGCGCTCGTGCAGAGTCCGCCCGGGCTCGCTCGCCACGCGGCTCGCGACCTCGGCGTAGATCCCGCCCATCATCGTCACGGCGAAGCGGCACTCCTCGTCCACGAGGCGCTGGATCGGCTCGGCGCGATGAAAATACTCCAGGGCGCGCGCGGCCTCGAAGCGCAGCAGCGCGTCGAAGCGGCCGCTTCCGCGGCGCGCCAGCAGCTCCTCCTCCGTCACGCCAAAGCGCGCGAGATCCTCCGCGGGAAGGTAGATGCGGTCACGCGAGAGATCGTCCCCCACGTCGCGGACGATGTTCGTGAGCTGCAGCGCGGTGGCCAGATCACGTCCGCGCGCGCGCGCCTCCTCCGACTCGAGCCCGCCGAAGATCGCGAGCGAGATGGTGGAGATCGTGGTCGCGACGAGGTCGCAGTACACCAGCAGCTCGTCGTAAGTGGCGTAGCGCGACTTGGTCAGATCCAGCCGGCAGCCTTCGATCAGGCCCTGGAACGCGGAGCGCGGGATCGGAAAGAACGGCAGGATCGCGCGCAGGGCCACTCCCGCCGCGCTCACGGGCCCGCCCTCGTACGCGCGCGCCAGCTCGTGCTCCCACTCCGCCAGCCGGGCGGGCGCTCCGGCGGGATCGCCCTCGTCGACCGCATCGTCGGCCAATCGGCAGAAGGCATAAGCCGCGTACACCGCCTCGCGGCGCGCTTTTGGCAGGAAGCGGAAGCCCACCGAGAAGTTCGCTCCCGCGCGGTGCGTCAGCGAGCGGTTCTCGGCATGGGCCGCTCGAAGATCCGGAACCTCGGGACGCACCGGCGCAAGCGGTGGGACAGGATTCCCGATGTCGATTCGCTGATCCCGGCTCATGCGATCCGGCCCAGCTCCGGAGCGCGCAGCTCCTTCTCGCGCACGCGGCACCAGTGCTCCGGCAGCCGGTGCGCGCAGCGGCCCCGGTTCTTCCAGAGCCGGGTGACGAGCGGGGCGAGCGCCAGCCGCAGCACGGTGGGGCGGTACCAGGACGCCAGCACGCCGCGAAAATCACGCCGGGCCGCATCGCGGATGAAGAGCGAGAGCCCGGTGTTTCCGCCGAGCTCGTAGAGGAAGCGATTCACGACCGACACGCGCTGCAGGCGGCCGAAGCGGGCGCGCTGGGCGGCCTGGTAATCACCGCCCGAAAGAATCGTCTCGGCAGCCAGCGCCCCCGACTGGATCGCGTAGCGCATCCCCAGACCGAACAGATAGTCCTGGAAGCCCGCGGACTCTCCCACCGCGGGGCGCCCGTCCCGCTCGGCCGATTCCTTCAGGGCGAAGTTCATGAACGAATACGCGTCGCGCCGTTCATCCATGCGCACCGCCTCGATCTCGGCGAAGCGGGCGAGCGACTTCTCGAAGTAGGCGTCGATGGCCCGAAAGTCCTTCACGATGGCGCAGCCGAAAGTCCCGCGCCCGCCGTGCGTGAAGAGATACGCGTAGCCGTTCGGCGCGAAGCGGTTGTCATAGAGCACGCGCACGCGCTCGGCTTGATCGGTCGCGAACGTGGTCTCCCGCGCCAGGCCGTCCGGAGTCTGCGGGCCGGTCGCCACGAGATCGGCCTGGCTCGGGTCGACCCGCGAGCGGAAGCGAATCTCGGCCCCGGCGTCCTCGGCCGCGGCGAGCAGGATGCGATCCAGCGTCCCCTCGTCGGGACCGCGCGTCACGAACCAGCCGTACGGCTTCTCGGAGCGAATCACCGAGCGGCGCAACTTCGCATCGAAGAACTCACCTCCCAGCGCCGGACGCCACGCCGGCCGAGGCAGGCTGAGCCGATCGAACATCTGAGGAACGGTCTCGGAGGGATCCGAGGCGTCCTCGATGACCTGAAAATCTCCGATGAAGCGAGCCCCCACCGTCGCGTTCTTCTCGTGAACCACCACGCGCCGTCCCGCGCGGGCGAGCAGCGTCGCCGCCACGAGCCCCGAAGGACCCGCACCGGCAATCGTGATCGTGTCCCGGGCCGATGGCTCGCTCATGAGGCAGATTATTGCGCCCGGCGCGATGGAACGCAGGCTCGGTCCCGAAGAGCCCTCGGGCGCGAGCGCCTGCGGTGACGCCTCCGCCGAGGGTAAACTCGGTCAGGACCCAAGCGGTCAAGCCAGATCCGGAGAGCCTTCCGATCGATCCGTGAAGGCGGGAGCGAGACATGCGGCGTCGCGGTTCAGTCAGCGTCAAGACCAAGCTCGTTCCCGATCGAACCATTCTCCGCGGCGCCGCTCTCGCGGTCGCCGCGGCCCTCCTCGTTTCCGCGGCGCCGCTCCTCGCGCGGGCAGGAAACTGCACTCCGACGGCGACCGCGAGCGGAAGCAAGGTCATCTGCGACGGCACGACCACCACCGTCGAAGCGGTCCTCACCGGCCTTCCCCTCTGGAACGTCCTCTGGTCCGACGGCTTCGTCCAGAACAACGTCTCCGCCAGCCCCGCGAGGCGAACCGTCACTCCGCATTCCAAGACCACCTATGCGGTGACCCTGGTCTCGAACGATTGCGGGACGGCGGCCGGAACGGGGAGCACGACCGTCTTCGTGACGATCCCCCCGCAGCCTCCCGTGATCACCGCCCCGTCCTCGGTCGTCCCCAATCAGACGGGAGCCACGGCGAGCGTTCCCGACCGCCCCGCCAGCCTGTATTCCTGGTCCATCACGAACGGCACCATCACCGCGGGCGCCAATACGGCTGCCGTCACGTTCTCCGCCGGGAGCTCCGGGCTGGTCGGTTTCTCCGTCGTCGAATCGGCCCAGGGCTGCTCGTCGTACCCGGGGCTCGCGAACGTCCAGATCTCCGCTCCCCTGACGCTGTCACTTTCTCCTGCCACGGTGGCGGTGGCCGCGAGCACCAGCACCTCCCTGTCCGTGACGCTGAGCGCGGCCCAGCCATCCGCGGTCACGGTGTCGCTCACCTCGAGCGCACCTCAGAAGGCGGCCGTTCCCGCGTCGGTGGTGGTCGGTGCGGGAGCCGTCACATCCTCCTTCAAGGCCACAGGCCTCGCCGCGGGAGCCTCCACCATCACGGCCGCACTCCCGCAGTCGCTGGGAGGGGCCACCGCCACGGCTGCCGTCACGATCACGCCCCCCCCGCCGTGCCCGGCTCCCGGCGCGCCCACGCTCTCGTCTCCCTCCGCATCAATCGTGGCGGGACAGTCGATTGCGCTTTCGTGGACCACCGCGCAGAGCCTGGGTGCGGGCGGAAAGTACGTGCTCGAAGCGTCGCGCGATGCCTTCCTCACGGTCGACACGGGCATCCTGAGCGTGAAGAAGGAGACGATCCTCACGACGAGCGTGTCGGCGGTCAGCGGTTTCCTCTCGGTACGCGTGCGTGAGCTGCCGGCCTGCGGAACGCCCGGGGCCGATTCGAACGTCCTCACGATCGCGATGGCGGCGACACCGCCCACCTTCGTCATCTCGAGAGCGCCCGGCGCCCTCATCACAGACGTCGCAGGCCGGACGCCAAGCTCGTCGATCGAGCTGAAGAACGTGGGCGGCTCCACGGGGCGCGTGACGCTGTCGGCGCCGGGCTCCTTCGCGCTCGACAGGCTCTTCGCCGACGTCGGCCCGGGCACGTCGGCTTCGTTCGCGATCTCACCGGTCCCGTCCGCGATCACGACACAAGGAAGCCGGTCGGGTCTTCTTCGCGCCGATTTCGCGGGCGGCACCCTGTTCGCTCCGCTCGACCTGACGGTCGTTCCGGATCTCGCTCCCTCGGGCGCGACGGTGCGCAGCGCCGTCGATGCGGTCACTTTCCTCGCGGCCCCCGGCCAGAATCCGAGCTCGCAGAGCATCGATCTCACCGTGTCCCCCGCCAGGGGCCCCGTCTTCCTCACGACCTCCGTCGGACCGGGGGGTTCGTGGCTCTCGATCGGCGCGCTTCCGAGCCCCGTGCTCTCGTCCGGAAAGGTGAGCCTGGTCCTCGGTGTGGACCGCTCCAAGCGAAGTGCCGACGAGGGAAGCGCTCCCTTGCGGACGCTGCTCCGGATCACGCCGGTCGGGGGCGATCCGATCGCGGACGGAACGGTCATCGAGATCCTCGACATCGAGCCGGTCACGGTGCTGGGGGGAATCGATCGCGGTGCGGCTCCGCCTGGATTGGGTCCGCTCCTGGCTCCGCCTCCGGGCAATCGCTCCTTCGTCCTGCCGACGACCGTGCGAGCGACGGGACTCGGCGGACAGCAGGTGTTCACCTCCGACGGCTGGGTGCGCAACCCCGCGGCCACACCCGTTTCGGCCGACCTCTACTTCACGCCGGATGGCAGGAACGGCCTGACCGATGCGGGCGTGAAGAAGGTTCGCCTCTCGCTCGCCGGGGGAAGCACGTACCGCTTGTCCGATCTCGTCTCGAACCTGTTCCGGCTCGGCGGGATCTCAGGGCAGGTCGAGGTGCGCTCGAGCTCGGCCGGCTCGCTGACGGTTCGCTCGACCGTCGAATCGATCACCTCCGGGGATGGCGCGTCACGCTACGGGACCGAGATCCCCACGGTGGCCTTCGGCTCGGGCATCGGCCTCGGCCGGGGCGAGCTGGTGGTTCCCGGCATCGACGACGATGCGACGAACCGCGCGAACCTGATCCTGGTCGAGACGACGGGAGCACCCGCTTCGGTGAGGGTCGCGTTGAACGATGGCGTCGGGAACAAGCTCGGAGAGGTCGTTCGCGAGCTGGCCCCGTACGGGAAGATCCAGATCGATCGCCTCGTGAACGCAGTCACGCCAGGCCGGGCCCTCTCAGGAGGATGGGCCTCCGTCCGGGTCACCGCGGGCGCGGGCAGAGTGGCCGCGCTCGCGACCGTCATCGACAACCGCTCCGGAAGCTTCAGCGCCATCCTCGGCCGGGGAGCCACTGTACTGAACGCGGAGCCCTCGCTCGCGGCCGGCCAGGTGGCACAGGCGGCGGCGGTGCCGGCCCGCCTCATCATCCCTTCCCTGGCACGCACACTCGGGAGCTTCAACACCCAGTTCTCCACGAGCGTGAGCATCGTGAACCCCACGGGTGCGCCCGCGAATCTCGTCCTCATTTACGAGTACGTCGATCAGGACGACAGCGACGCGGTGAAGAGCATCACCAAGACCCTCACGATTCCGGCGCGCGGGTCGCTCGCCAAGAGCGTGGGCGGCGACATCATCGCCACGCTCTTCGGCGTCACGAACAGGAGCTTCGGCTCGATCCTGGTCGAGGGGGACGTGCCCCAGGTCGGGGCCGTGGGCGCGGTCTCGGCGCAGGTGGACGCCAACGATCCGTCGCAGGGCCTGAAGACGGCCCAGGTGAACGCGCTCTACCTCGGCTCGTCGGAGGTGATGGGCCTCGACGAGGAGGAGCGCCGCTTCGCGGGGATCGAGAAGAGCATCCAGCGGCGATCGAACATCATCCTGCGAGAGGTCGCCGGCCAGACCTGCCGCGTGCTGCTGAGGCTCACTTCTTCCACCGGCGCGAGGATGGGCGAGAGCACGTTCGACATCGAAGCGAACCAGTACCGGCAGATCAACGACGTGTTCGGAGCAGCGGGGATGAACCTCGGAGAGGGGCCGTTCCAGAACGTCGAGGTCACGGCCCAGGTGGTGAGCGGGGCCGGGCGCGTGATCGCGGTGGCCACCGTGAACGACAACATCTCGCGAAATCCCGAGATCTTCGTGCTCGAGCTTCCGGGCCCGGTCGATCCCGGCCCCACGATCGGGTTCTGACGGGGGCGGCGAAACCTCGGTGACTCTGCTCCGGAGGCGCTTCGCCGCTTCTTCATCGAGATCCGCTCGCTGAGCAGGTTGGCTTACACTCGGGGGTTCGGAGAACGCCTTGAGATATCAGTCCGTCCGCCCCCGTTTCGAAGAGTTCCTCCTTTCCGTCGAGCGTCCCGGACGCTACCTCGGGCTCGAGCGGAACATCGTCCGCAAGGACCTTTCCCGGATCGAGCTCTCGGTCTGTCTCGCTTTTCCCGATGCGTACGAGATCGGGATGAGCCACACGGGAACACGCATCCTCTACGAGATCGTGAACCGCGACCCGGCGTGGGCCTGCGAGCGGGCATATGCCCCGTGGGTCGACTTCGAGGCGGTGATGCGGCGCGAGGGCGTGCCGCTCTTCTCCGTCGAATCGTTCGCGCCGGTGGGCGATTTCGACGTACTGGGCTTCTCGCTTCAGAGCGAGCTGAACTACACGAACGTGCCGAACATGCTCGACCTCTCGGGCATCCCGCAGCTCGCTTGCGATCGCAGCGATGCTCATCCCATCGTCATCGGCGGCGGACCCTGCGTGGCCAACCCCGAGCCCGTGGCCGACTTCTTCGACGTCTTCCTGATCGGCGACGCGGAGGAAGCCCTGCCCGTCTTCCTGAAGGAAGTGGCGGCCACCCTCGGGATGAACCGGCGCGCGCGGCTCATCCGCTTCGCCGCGTGTCCGGGCATCTACGTCCCTTCCTTGTACGACGTCGTTTACGACGGCGACCTCATCGTGTCTTACACGCCGAATGCCGAAGGCGTCCCCGCGCGGGCGTCGCGAGTCTGGGTCGAGAAGCTCTCTCCCGATGTCTATCCGGCAAAGCCACTCGTGCCGTCGGTGGACATCGTGCAGGACCGCCTGGGCCTCGAGATCATGCGCGGCTGCACCCAGGGCTGCCGCTTCTGTCAGGCCGGGTACTGGTATCGCCCCGTGCGCGAGCTGGATCCCGAGGACGTGGCGCGCATGACGAAGACGTTCATCGACGAGGCGGGGTGGTCCGAGGTGGGGCTGCTGTCGCTGTCCTCGGCCGACTACTCGCAGATCGAGCCGCTCGTGGCGTGCCTGGCCCCCGAGCTGGCCAAGACGAAGGTCTCCATCTCGCTCCCCTCGCTGCGCGCCGAGGCGTTCTCGGTGGGTCTGGCCGATGCCGTCTCCGAGGTCCGCAAGTCGGGCTTCACGTTCGCTCCCGAGACCGGCTCCGACCGCCTGCGACGCGTCATCAACAAGACGTTCACGAACGCCGACATGGTGAAGGCCGCCGACGTGGCCTTCGAGCGCGGCTGGGACCTCATCAAGGTGTACACGATGATCGGGCTCCCCACGGAGGTGGACTCCGACCTCGACGAGCTCGTGCAGCTGGTGAAGGACATCCTCGCGCAGAGCAAGCGTCACCGGGTGAAGGCCATGGTGAACGTCTCCGTCGGCTGCTTCGTGCCGAAGAGCTTCACCCCGTTCCAGTGGTTCCCGTTCGACGGCGTCGCGAACCTGCAGCGGAAGCTCTTCTACCTGAAAGACCGCTTCCGCAACGTGCGCGGCGTGAAGATGACGTGGCACGAGCCGAAAGAGGCCGAGATCGAGACGCTGATGTCGCTCGGCGACCGCCGCATGTCGGCGGCGCTGCTCGAAGTCTGGAAACGAGGCGGCCGGTTCGATGCCTGGTCGGAGCACTTCTCGTGGGAGCGGTGGAACGAGGCGCTCGAGGCCGCGGGCATTCCGAAGAGCCGGGCACTCCGGGACAAGGATCTGAAGGAAACTCTTCCCTGGGACATCGTGGACGCGTCCATCCGCAAGCCGTTCCTCATCGTGGAATGGAAGAAGGCGATCCGCGAGATGGAGACCGAGGACTGCAAGTGGGGCCATTGCTACGCCTGCGGCGTGCCGGGGAACGGCAAGGACATCATCCTGGCCAACCCGCTGCCCCAGAGCTTCCAGCTCCCCACGGCCGGCGTCGCCGCGAGCCCCGATCCGCGCGACGAGGGACGCGGCGCCTCGTACACCGACAAGGCCAAGGGGGCCGCGTACCGCCAGAAGGCGACGCCCGACCTGCTGCCGCTGCGCAAGCGGCGCACCGTGGGCGGCGCCGCCGTGCCGCGTGCCGAGAATGCGCGCACCTACCGCTTCACGTTCGAGAAGCTGGGCGATGCGCGCTACGTCTCGCACCGCAACACGATGGACATCCTCGAGCGGGCCCTGCGCGCCGCGCGCACGCCCGTGCGCTACACCGAGGGCTACAACCCGCACATCCGCATCTCCATGGGCCCCGCGCTCCCGCTCGGGCACGAGTCGCACCACGAGCTGTTCGACATCGACACCGAGGACGTGCTCACGCCGGCGCACCTCGAAGACATCAACCGCCGCATGCCCGACGGACTGAAGATCATCGGCCTCGAGGATCTGCCCAAGGGCGCGAAGTCGCTCGGCCGCGTGGCGAACTCGGCGGTCTATCGTTTCGTACTGCCGGACGGCTCGGTGCACACCGAGACTCTGAAGATCGCAGGCGAAGGGGCCACGACGCCGAAAAAGTTCCTCGAGGCGACTTTCGGCGTGCCGCCCGAAGCCCAGCACAACATCCGCGTGATCCGCGAGCAGACGGTCGTCGGTTGAGCTTCGTCCGTTGAGCTTCACGATCCGCTGCCACGCCACGTTCGAGGCGGCGCATCACCTGCGCGATTACGTGGGCGGGCCGGAGCCCGTACACGGCCACTCCTGGAAGATCGAGGTCGCGCTCACGACCGACCGCCTCGGGCCCTACGACCTCTCGGTCGACTTCGTGCCGACCGAGAAGCTCGTGCGCTCGCTCGCCGCGCGGCTGCACGACCGCGACCTCAACACCGTGTCTCCGTTCGACGTGAAGAACCCGACGGCCGAGAACGTGGCGCTCTGGATCGCGTCCGAAGTCCAGCAGTCGGGCGCCGTTCCCGGCAACGCCAGGCTCTCGGAAGTCACCGTGTGGGAAGGGCCCCGGAACTCGGTGTCGTACCGGCCCTAGAAACGCACTAAGGTCCCGTCTTCTCCTCGCCCGCGCGCGGCAGCAGCTGGATGATGGCGAAGACCGCGCCCTGCGGGTCCTTCAGCACCGAAAAGCGCCCCACGTTCGGGATGTCCATTGCCGGCACGACGGTGATCGCGCCCAGCCCGGACGCCTTCGTCACCGAAGCGTCGCAGTCGCTCACGGCAAAGTAGACGAGCCAGTGGGGCGGAATCCCTTCCTGCGGCGGCGCCATCATTCCCGCGATGGGACGCCCCTGGTTCATCACCTCGATGTACTCCGGCGAGTCCTTCGTGGTCCAGCCGAAGAGGCCTGTGTAGAAAGTCTTGGCGGCCGGGATGTCCCGCGTCGACAGCTCGGTCCAGCAGAGGGAATTCGGCTCGCCCATCACGTGCGCCCCGATGTGCACCTTCGGCTGCCACAGGCTGAACACCGCACCCACGGGATCCTTCACGACGGCCATGCGGCCCACGTCCATCACGTCGAACGGCGGCGCGAGAATCTCGGCGCCGAGCTCCTCGGCCCTGGCCGCGCTCGCGTCGATGTCGGCGACGGAGATGTACGAGCCCCAGTGCGAGGTCGTTCCCTGCGACGCCGACTCCGCGCCCAGCTCGTAGAGCGCACCGACCGCGAGCCCCTTCAGCGTGAGCATCGTGTAGTACTTCCCGGGGGACACCTCGTCGTCGTTCGCGGCCCAGCCGAAGAGAGTTGTGTAGAAGCTCTTGGCTCCGACGGAGCTCGTGGTCTGGAGCTCGGGCCAGCAGAAGCTGCCGGGGGCGTGTTGCGTGATCTCGGGCATGGAACCCTCCTCAGTGCGGGAGGCTACACGATGCGATCACGCGACGGCTGCCGCGCCGGCGGCCCCCGAAAACACAACGCGCTCCGTGAAGCACGGAGCGCGTTGCCGGGGAGCGGAAAGCTTACTTACCGGAAGCGCTGAGCGAGGGAAGCGCGAACGATGCCGCGGCCCCGGCACGCGCCGCGGCCGAGAGCGGATCGGGCCCGCCCGCGGACGCGTCGATGCCCGCGCCGCCGAACGACGGCAGCGGCACGCTCTTGCCGCCCGCGTAGACGGGATGGCGCCCCTTCGTCTTGTTCCATTCGGCCAGCGTGGCGCTCTGGAACATCTCCTCGATGATCTTCCGCCAGCCCGCGCCCGTGTTGTAGGCGCAGAAGGAGATCTCGCCGAGCTGCGTGCCATACGGGATGATGCACATCTCGGTACGCCGGAAGTCGTAATTGAAGAGGTCCTGGAACCACATGCCGGCCACCAGCAGCACGCGCCACTCGTAGCGCGACTTCTTCGCGATACCCATGCCCTTGCCGGTGTGGCCGTCCATCACCTTGAGGGTCTTCCAGATGCCGAGGTTCTTCGGGACGCCGTCGGGGCGGATGTTCCGCGCGAGCGCGACGGCCGTCTGGGCCACGGTGAGGAAACGGCCCCGCGCCGCGTCGGTGATGACCTGCAGGTCGCGCAGCAGCCGGTCGGCATCGAGCATCTGCGTGAGGGGCACGGCCTGCCCCGACTCCGGGTGGACCAGCATCATCGTGGCGATGCCGCAGTTCGGATGGCAGCCGCACTTGAGCGAGCCCCACTGCGCCTCGAGGCCTCCGAGCAGATCCTTGAGATCCGAGAACGGACCGGACGCCGAGAGCGGGAACCAGTCGCGCATCGGCTCGCCGATGCCCGCCTGGTCTTTCACGTCGTGCGCCAGGTGCGCCAGCGTGTAGCGCTGCTGCTTGCGCAGCTCGGGCTCGATCTCCTCGTCGCGGCCTGTGAACGAGACCGGCTGGAACGAGACGGCGTTGATCTTGTCGATGTTCTTGATGGCGAACTGGATGATCGGGCCGATCTGGTCGTTGTTGACGGTGTTGACGATGGTGGTCACGAGCGTGACGTCCACGCCCGCGGCATGCAGATTGTTCAGCGCCTGCAGCTTCACGTCGTAAAGGTTGCCGACCTGGCGATGCGAGTTGGCCTCGTTGCCGACGCCGTCGAACTGCAGGTAAGCCAGGCGGAGCCCCGCTTCATACGACTGCTTGGCGAAGTCCGGATCCTGCGCGAAGCGAATGCCGTTGGTGGCGCACTGCACCGAGAAATAGCCGATCTCGCGCGCGTACTTCGTGGCCTGCAGGAAGAAGGGAGAGATCGTGGGCTCGCCACCGGAATACTGCACGGAAAGCTGACGCCGCGGCTTGATTGAGGCCGCGTTGTCGAGGATCTCCTTGATGTCGCTCCACTCCAGCTCGTGGACGTAGCCCACCTGGTTCGCGTCCATGAAGCAGGGGTTGCACATCATGTTGCAGCGGTTGGTGAGGTCGACCGTGAGCACCGCGCCGCGGCCGTACTGGATCGAGGAGCTGCCGTGGTCGTGCAGCTTGTCCTTGCCGATTTTCACGTCGCGCCCGAAGAAGTTCTCCTCGAGCCGGCCGAAGAACTTGGCGTCGCTGGCCATCAGATCCTCGAACTTGCCGTGGCTGGGGCACGTCTTCTCCATCCAGATCTCGTTCCCGCGAAGGACGATGTCGGCGGGAATCTCGCCCGGATGCGTTTGCATCAGATCGGAGAGATCGCGGCGCCCCTGCACGATGGCGTCGCGCACCTCGCGTGTACATACCGGGCAGAGCGAATCGGTTCGCCGCGGATACCCAAGCGGAGGTTTCGTCCGTTCGTGCGTTTTCGGAAGCGGTTCAGGAGCCCAGGCTGGCTGAAACGAACGCGCAGGAACCCTCTTGTTGACCCACTGAAAACCGTTCCACGCGACGTTGGCCATCCCACGTGCGGCGTGATAGAGCGCCTGGCGCATTAGTCTCGACCTCCAACTCAGCAGAATCCGGGGCTTCCAGAGCGTCTCTCTCGGGCCATCCGGGCATTAGGTATCTATTTCCAAGGGTATCACGCAGCCGCGCAACCAACCGACCGTCAAGGATGCCTCGACGCAAGAGCCGAGCCAAAAAAAGTTTCCTACGGCGGGCTGCGCGCGAACGCCGGACAACCTGCTAGAGGTCGAAGCGGGCGGGCGAGAAAGCGGCGGGGGCCAGGGGCGGCGTCTGTCCGGTGAGGAGGTCGGCCATCAGGACGGCGCTTGCCGGCGCGAGCAGGATGCCGTTCTTCAGGTGGCCTCCCGAGAGAAAGTAGCCCGGGATCACACTCTCTCCCATGAGGGGGATGTCGTCCGGGGAGGCCGGCCGCAGCCCTCCCCACGTCTCCAGGATCGGATAGTCCGCCGCAGCAGGCACGAGCGAAACCGCGCGGTCCAGGAGCGTGGCGATGCCGGAGGCGGTCGGACGCGCATCGAAGCCGGCGCGTTCGAAGGTGGAGCCGATCACCACGCTGCCATCCCGCCGGGGAACGAGGTAGACACCGGGCGCGAAGGCGAAGCGCGTGAGCCGGTCAGGATCCGCGGAGGCGTCCAGGCGCACCATCTGCCCTCGTACGGGAACGATCGGCATCGGCGGCACGCCGCCCACGTGGCCCGCCCACGCGCCGGCCGCATTCACGACGGCGCCCGCCAGGATCCGTCCCGCACCGCTCTCGACGCCCACCAGCCGCCCCGCCTCGCACAGGACGGAGAGCACCGGGGCATGGGTCACGAGATGGGCCCCCGCGCCGCGCACCGCCAGGGCCAGCGCCCGCGCGAGCCGCCCCGTCGAGATCTGGCCCTCGAGAGGAAAGGCGAACGCCGCGCGGACCTCGCCCCCGAGCGCCGGCTCGCGCTCCCGCGCTTCGTCGGCGGTGAGCACCTCGAACGGCAGTCCGCGGGCTCGCTGCCAGTCCAGCGCGCGGTCGAGCTGCACCTCCTCCGCATCGGTGCGAGCCACGGTGAGACCTCCGCGCACGTCGTATTCGCACACCACTCCCGCCTCCTCCTCGATGGAGGCGATCCAGTCGGCATAGAGATGGCGCGAGAGGAGCCCGAGGTCGCGCACCGGTTCCGGCTCGATGCCGGGGTGCGCCTGAGGGTTGATGAGCCCCGCGGCGGCGCCGAGCGCCGACGTGGCCCGGTCGCCCGGCAGGCCGCGCTCGAGCACGACCGTCTCGACGCCACGGTAGGCCAGCTCGAGGGCGAGCGAGAGGCCGATCACGCCCGCGCCGATGATGACGACGTCGGCGCGTTTCGGAGCCCTGTCTTCGGAAAAAGGCTCTTCGTCGGCGCGCGTCACGCGACGGTTCCGCTGACGTCCACCACCGGAGCGCCCGCCGGCGGCGGGCCGTACAGCCCCTCGACGCGCAGGATGGCCGCCTTGCCGACGCCGAGGATCGCGAAGTAGTTCATCGTTCCCGCGGCCGCCGCGCCGATGAGCGGCACGAAGTGGGTCGCCTCGCGCCCGATGAGGCGCACCACCAGCTTTTCTGCCAGCTCCTCGGCCATGCGCGCCGTCATGCGGCGACCGAAGTTGATGCCGGCACCGGCGGCCAGACCGGCCATCACCTCGAGGGCGCGCTCGTGCGGCTCGGGCACGCCGCCGTAGAGAAGGTGCAGGCTCAGGATCATCCGGCTCTGCATCATCAGCAGCCCCGAGAGCTCGGGGGCCATCGTCAGCACGGCCGCCCAGCCGGGCGGCAGGCTCGCTATGGCGCCCAACGCGGCGCCGCGCCGGGCCGTATGACGCACGAGCCGCTCGCCCTTCTCACGCGTCGTGAGGGTGGGATGGCGTTCGGAGAACGCATGCACGTCCTCGCGGAGGGATTCCACATCCAGGTCCTTGGAGGCTTTCTCGACCAGGCTCAGGAACAGCTGAGGCAGATTCACGCGTCCTCCGGCACGTCGTATCATCCTTCCGCCGCGCTCTCCCCACAAGGCGACACACGGCCCCGATCCCCAAGGAGGACCTTCGTCGTGAAACTGAACGTCACGCGGCGCGCACTCGCCGCAACGGCACTGCTGGCCCTCCTCGTCCCGGGCGCGGCCCTGGCCCTGTCTCCCGCGGCCAAGGTCGCGCGACAGAAGAAAGAGACGCGGTTCAAGGTGAAGGACTACGCCAAGGTGAAGGCGATCCTGAAAACGTCGCAGGGAGACGTCACTTTGCGCTTCCTCTTCGACCGGGCGCCGGCGCACGTGAAGAACTTCGTCGATCTCGCCGCCAGCGGCTTCTACGACGGCACGCTCTTCCACCGCGTGATCCCCGGCTTCGTCATCCAGGGGGGCGATCCCAATACGAAGGATCCCGGCAAGTCCGGACTCTGGGGGTTCGGCGGCGCGAC
>JBDSFL010000584.1:0-9795 GCA_039919545.1 Thermoanaerobaculia bacterium
CCAAACGGATCGAAGACGCTCATTCCGATCAAATCCGGATCGAGAGAGAGGCCGAAGCCGATCGCATCGTCCGCGCCCAGTTCGAAGCCCACAGCCGCGCGCGCTGGCCGAACCGCCTCAACTGAACAACGTCATCAAGAACAACACCACGAACGACGACATCACGAACGACAACACCACCATGAACAACAACGCCACGAACAAGAAGAGGGAGGACCAGATGAACACGAACAAGACCACGAAGATCGTCCCGTTCCGCAGCCCCGAGACCACGACGATCGTCTCGGCCGGCGGGAACCGCGGTTTCCTTGGCCAACTGCCCGCGTATGCGGCAATCGCGAAACGCTCGGCCTCGCTCGTCCCCGACGTCTTGATCGTCGATCCGCTTCCCGGGCGCGCCAACGCCCGTGTCGGCGACGCGGAGCGCGCGGGCCTGCACGCGCGGGGCGAGGAGATGACCATCCAGCGGTTCCTCGAGTCCCGGCGGACGGCGCCCCGTCTCCTCGATCTTCACATCGACAACCCCGCCGCGATCCGCGACGCGGTCGCCATGACGGTCAACGAGAACACCATCATCACGGGCGGTCTCTTCGTCCGCTTTCCCACCGGCGACTGCCTCGCGCTCGACTGGGTCTACCGGCCGGAGGAGACGGAGGGGCGCAGAGGGCTCGCCGACCTTTCGAACCACCTCGACCACGACAGGCTCCCGAACGGCTACAGCGACGTCTTCGGCGGCATCTACGCCTCGGAGGCGATGACCGAGGAGCGCATGGCGCGCAACGACTGGATGAAGCGCGCCGACGTCAACGTCGAAAGGGTTCTCACGGGGCTTCCGCAGGAGGGGCACAACCTCGAAGCGAGGTGGAACGGAGACCGGATGCCGGCCCGCATCGTGAACAACGCTCTGCGCTTCGCGGACGAGCCGGAGCTGATGGCGAAGGTCTCGAAGGACTGGCGGACGCTCGCGCGCGGGTCGCGGTTTCTCGTCCTCGAGCTTGGCCCCGAGCACGGGATCAAGGCGCTCGTCGGCGAGATCGGCTTCGAGGAGAAGACGCTGACGCTCGTCCAGACCCGTGAAGTTGGGCGCGATGGCCGGCCGATCCCGGTGATCGACGCTCGTCCGATTCGCAGGCAGAACGTCGCCGCCGGTCCGGAGCGGATGGCTCTCGCGAGCCCGAGCTCGGCGGTCGGCACGACGGACTGATGGCCGGAGGCGGGCGGAGAGCGTGAAGAAAGCCACGTCCTCTCCGCCCGCCCTCGCGCCCGGTCCGGCGGATACGAATCCGCTGGAAACCGCGGCGCGGGCATCGCTGAGCGGCCGGCTCGGTCGGCCCCTGAGCGATGCCGAGTGGAAGGAAGCCTCCCGGGTCCTGCTGCAGTTCTTCGGCGTCCTGGCCCGATGGGATCGGCAGGGCCGGGACCCGAAGGAGATGAAGGAGACCGACGGGATGAACGACGTGATGAACGACGTGATGAACGACGTGATGCCGGCGAAGGAGATCGAGATGAACGTCATGAAGAGGACTCAGAGCGCTCCCAAGAGCCGCAGCCGCGGCTATGTCGATCCCGAGGCCTTCTTCGGAATCCTGGCCGTCGTCGCGTTGATCGCGTTCTTCTTCTTCCTTGCTGCACTCACGCCCGGACGTCTTCCCCGTAGTTCGCGCCGCGCGACGCATCGAGCGGGCGCCTCCCGTGGCGCGGCGCCGCGGACCTCGCCGTCGGACGACCCGGATCTCGCGATCTTCAAGAGCTTTCTGCGGTTCGTGAACGAGACCTCCTACGGCGGGACCTTTCCGCTGGCCGATACGGCGATCGGGTGGGCGCACCACCCGGTCTCGGACGCAAATGTCTACGCCTTCTCCGTCGAGGACGGGAACGGGCGCGGCGTCTACCTCGTCCCCGGCAACTACCAGCGCGATTGGAACTTCAACGTGGAGGTCGCGAGGCACGAACTCAGTCACCTGGCGGTCGGCACCCGACACGACCACGACGCTGTCTTCCAGCGCGAACTCGAACGTCTGCGTGAGGCGCGGACCGTCAAGAGCTTCCGCGAAGTTCAGGCCGAATCCGGGTCGTGAGCCCGGCCGCGGTGAGCAAGAAGAACGACGTGATGAACCAGATAAGGAACGACGTGATGAACGGCGACGACAAGACGTGGCCGGAGGAGGAGTCGATGAAGACGAACAAGGTGTCTTTCGCGGTCGACGGGGCATTCCCGTACACCGAGGCGATCCAGGTGCCCGACGAGCGCACGGTCGAATGTATTCGCGAACTTCGTGAGCTCTTCGGGCGGTTCAGCGGACCGAAGAAGGGCCGGAGAAAGGGGACGAGCGGGGCGCCGGACGCCGAGCCGGAGACGACGGGCGAGCCGGTGCCCCCGCCGGTGCCGTGATGAGCTCGCTGAACGGTCTCTGCTTCGTAAACGACGAGACGCTCGTCCGCGAGCGCGAGTTGAGCAACGAAATCGCCTACGCGCTCTTTCTGAAGCTGAGGAAAGTTCTTCTTGCCGATGACAGTCCGGCGCGGGTCGGCCGGCGTGGACGGGGCGAGAAGAATTCCGGCGCTCTTTCTACGGACGACGCCAGCAAGACCGGCGAGGAGCGCTGAAATGATCGCAAATCTCATCGGCATCCTGATCGTCGCGGCATGCCTCCTGTTCACGTTGTCGCTTCCGATCTCGGGCACCGGATTCGGCAAGACGCTTAGGCAGTGGGCGCTTTTCTGCTTTATTGCAGCCCTCGCTCCTTCGGTCTTCGTCGGAGCTTGCCGGCAAGTCGCCGGGACCGGCGGTGCGGGCGGAGCGGGAGAGAGCGTCGGCTGCGCCAGCATGCTCGGCGTTCTCGTCGCGCTCTCGTTGCTGGCGTTCGTCATCCTGAAGGTGCGCGCCCTCTTCAACCGGCCGAACGGCAACGGGTACGGCCGATCCGATCACGGCGGCCAGCGTTCGCCCGGAAAGCGCTCCGTGTATGACCGCGAACGCGCTCACCGCGACGACGAGTTCGAGGACTAGATCAGGTCCATGGACATCATCGACATCAAGCTCTGGCTCCAGCAAGGAGGCGATCGCAAGCGCGCCCTGGAGCTGGGGCGCCTGATGGCGGCGAAGGCTCTTCCGGAGAGCGTCGACGACCCGATCCTCGCGGCGGTCCGGAGCATCGATCAGCCGACCGGGATCCGCGTCGGCCACCTGGCTTCTGGGACGCCGATCCGTATCGACGTCAAGACGCTGATGAGGTCGGCCGTCATTGTCGGCGCCTCCGATATGGGGAAAACGTACGGCCTCATCACGATGGTCGAACAATTGTTACGGCGCGCCTTCGGAATCGGCCTCCCACCGGGAATCACGCCGTTCGACATCGAGTTCGAGCTCGTCGACCCAAAAAGTGAAACGTTTCAGCTCGTTTGTTTCGCGCTCGCGCTGCTCTACGAAGTGGCAACGCCGGAGACAAAGGAGCGGATCGCCGGTGCGGTGAAGGTCGTCTCCTGGTCGCGGGACCGCGTGTCGCCGTTCTGTCCGTACGAGAACGACGGCACCGTCTCGGACAGCTTTCACGCCTACCTCCGGGCGAGCGTGGCCGCGACGGCTGGGCGCCAGCCGGACACAGAAGGCGTTCGCCAGTTGCGGTTCATGGTGGGACGCCTCTTCACGGAGCTCCGCCTGCCGCCGAACTATCGGCTTCTCGCCCGTCTCCTCGCCGACAGCCACTTTCGTGATCGTCTCGTCGCGCGCGTGAGCGACGCCGATGTCCGCGCGTACTTCGCGGATCTGGAAGCCCGGCTGCCGCGCCAGACGGCCGAGGCACTCCTGCGGCGCGTCCAGACGGAGCTCTCGTTCCCTGAGGTAAAGCTGGCGCTGGGCATTCCCCCGGACGCGCTCCGCCGCGTTCTGCCGAAGACCTCGCCCACGATCGTGTTGGCCGACTTCGGGGCCGGCGAAAGCCTGCCGCCCGGGGTCTGCCTCGAACGCGCGAGCCACCGCGTCACCGACACGCTTCGATGGGCGCAGCGGCGTGATCCGTCCCGACGGAAATTCTTGATCATCGAGGAGGCGCCGACGCTCATCGCCGGCGCCACCGAGCTCTCCGAACCGCTCTGCATGGCCGCCCGCACGCTCCGCTCGGCGGGCGTCGGGGTCTGGTATGTCGCGCAGGATTTTGTCGGCGGGCTTCCGCCGGACCTCGTCCGGACTCTCATTTTGAACGCCTTCTGGCTGTCGGTGTTCCGCTCCGGGAAGGGCGAGGCCGAGTGGATCTACGGCCACCTTGCGGGCACGGACGACGCGCGTGGCGACGCCGATAGGAAACGCTCCTTCCTGAAATCCATCGAGGGCATGGCCCCCCGCAATTCGTATTTCCTGCTCAAGGGAAACCCCGCCCTTCCGATCATTACGGACGATGTGGCGATCCTCTCCCCGGAGCGGAAGGTCCAGCTCCGCGAGCTCTTCGACCGCGAGATCGCGTCGCGCTCCACGATCCCCGCAGCCGTGGCGGCCGACCTGATCGCGAAGTTCGAGGCCGAGGTCGTCGGCGCGGGCGCCGCGCCGCACTCGTCCAACCCGTCAAAGAAGCCGACAGTCGGAAATCTCGCGGATCTGATGCGGACGCTCGGCGGAAAAAGCGAGGACGACGATGCCCAGTAAGCGCGACATCTGGCTTGCGATCCTGTACCTGTTGGCGGCGCCGGTCTTCATCGTGATCTGGCTTTGCGGCATTCCGAGACTCAGCCGACGACTCCGGATCGTGAGCGCGGGCTGGGTGAATTGCCCGGACTGCGGCGCCAGGAATCCTCTCAACGTGAAATGGACGTGCCGTTGCGGAATAACGGCTCACGGCAACCGACTCCGTTGTTCCACCTGCGGCCAACGGTATTCGTGGTTTGAATGCGCCGCCTGCGGCGTGTCGATCAAGGTCTAGCCGTGATGCCGCTCGCCCCCTTCCACGCCTTCAGCTTCGGCATCACGCCGGTGCGGACCCATGTTCGGAAAGAACTTCTCCGGCTCCTTCGTGGTGCCGGTTTCCCGCCGACGGTGCTGCTGCTGACGCTCATGTCGATCGTGTCGTTGGTGTCGATGAACATCACGGTGACCGGCAACCTCTCCTTCGAGTCTTCCCGCGGGGAGTTCCTCGCGGAGTCACCTGATCGAATTCTTGATCTTGAGCGAAAGGAGGTTCGCGGCCCGGGTACCTCGGGACCCACCCGACCGAACGATTCTTTGATCCCTTCCCCTATGTCCAAGTTCCTACGGTTCCAGCTCGATGTTCCGTCACCTGAAAACGGGAGGCCGCCGATCACCGGGATCCTCTCCGCACTGCAGCGCTTCGTCGTCAACGAGCTCGGTGGCGACATGGCGATCTCGGTCGCGGCCCGGCATTCCGGCAATTTCCGGCCCTCTCCATTCGACGTCTCGATCTATCTCCCCGACATGGTTTCCCTCGCGGAATTCCGAGTGAAAGCTCGAAGGATTCTCGCGGAGGTGAAGCCCCGTTTCCTGTCGGGCCATCGGGTCTGAGGCGCACGTGAACGCGAACCATTCCTCGCTCAAGGCTCCGACCCCTCCGGCCCTCTGTCGAGTTCGAACGCCCCGTACAACGCCTGCCGACGACGCCGTCAACGCGTCGCACCGTTCGTTCGGATCCCGCGGAAGAGCTCGTCACGGCCGGTCGGGGATTGGGGCGCTTTCTCGAGACTTTGAAACTCCCGGGCGCGTCAGCACCCGTCGCTCTTATCAAGACACAACTCTTGATCGAAAGGAGGAACCGACCTTCGTCACGGGGACTCTCGCCGCTTTCCCCTCGCGGCCGATTTCCGGCCGCTCTAACCACAACTCTCATGAACGTCATCAAGACCCGCATCCCCCTCCTTCAGCCCGACGGGTACCTCTCGGTGCCGCGGGACGACTGGGCCGCTCTGAACCGTCTCCTGGAGATCCTCTACGGCGGTCATCTCCACGTGTGGCAGGTTCGGGAACGCGGCCTCCTGGTCGTCGGCGGCGATGGGAAGGGACTCCCGTGCGTCGAGCTGGACATCGAGGTCCCGGACACGGTCTCGCCCCAGGACGTCGTGAACGGCGAGTTCGACAAGGCCCTCAGACAGACCCTCACCCGGAACATTCGCTCCGTGCGCGAACCAATCGCGGCGTGAGGCGCCCCGTGACGGGCGATCCCTCCCCGGTCAAGTTCTCCGTCGCCTCGCCGGCTCCTCCTTCCGTACGAACGCCTCCGTCCGAACGCGCCTTCGACAAGATGGCCGACTCGGGCGGAATCGGCGGGACTCCGGAACGGGGCCGGCGGGGTGGGCGGCGATCTTCATCACCTAATCCACTTCATCAAGTTCCCGGGTGTCGGGCGGACACGGATTCTTACTTGGTCTTTCTAACGATTCCCCTTTATGTCCGCTCTTCCAATCAAACCCCTTCCGACTTCATCACCGGTTCGCCTTCACCCTCTCCTGCGGCGGATCGATCACAAGACGCTGATCGAATTCGTCCGCGCGATGCACGTCCTGCGCGATCCGGTGTTGCTACTCGCGGTCGGGGTCGTTCAGCTCTGGATCTCGATCCGGTAACGCGGCTGGTCTTATCGAATACCGACAGCGACACACACCGTAGCGAGCTCCGCCTGACGCCCGGGTTGTACGCGGTCCCGACCGGCCGGCCCTCCGCCCGAACGCTCCCGCCTTCCATCGACATGTCGTCGAAGGCCGGGATCTGCGGAACGGCGCGACCGGCCGGCGGGGCTGGCGGCAATTTGCCTTGCAACGCTTCGTCGAAGACCGACCGGCCGGAGAGCCCAAATTATTTCGATTCTGAAGCCCGTTGCCGCTCGATGCAGGAAGCGATCCTTCTCGAAGAATTCCCCGCTTGGACGACCTCCTTCCCCGGGAACGAGGTCTCTGTCCGGCGAGGCACGGATTATCTCCGCCCACTCATCGGCGATCGCCACGTCCATCGACCCGATGGAAAACCCGACGGCCGACGTGTCGTCCGTCTTCAACATGAAAACGATCTTGCCTGGGAGGAGGCAAATCGCACCACGAGCGTCCGCCCCGCGTTTCCTGCCTGGACCCGTTCCTTGACCCACACCCCTGTGAGATCCACTTTCCGACTCGAGCTGCTCGTGCCGCTCGCCGACAACGACGGCGTCCCGTTCACCGACTCGACCTTCGCCGACTTCGAGGATTCCCTCGTCCGGCTCGCTGGCGGTTTCACCCGCCACGGCGACGTCGAGGGAGCCTGGAGGTCGCCCGAGGGCCGCATTCACCGTGACCGGTCTCGCGCCTACGTTGTTTCCGTTCCCAGTTCTTCCGTCGACCGAATCGCATCCATCCTCGACACTGAGGTCCGTCGTCGCTTTAGGCAGGAGGCGACTTTCCTCGAACAACTCCCCACGCGGGCGGTCTCTTTCTGATGCCACCCTCCTCTCAGGCGGGCGCTGACCCGGGGGCTTCCGGTTTGAAGGGGCCGACGGAGACGGACGAGCAGGGGAACCCTGCCGCCGACTCCGTCGCGGCAACACCCGGAAATCCGGACGCCCCCGGCCCCCAGCGATCTCAACCATCCTCCAGACCACCATCCTCGCCTCGATCGCGGGATCCCCGCGCTCCGGTCCCGCTCAGCCGGCGAGACCTGGACGGCCTCGCCCTGATCGGTCGCTCGTACGAGCTCGCGCAATACCAGCTCCACGCGGCGATCTTCCCGGAAAACGTGGAGTCCATCGTCACGCGGTACGCGGGACGAATGGAGTTCCACAAGTACCTAGTGAAGTACCGCCTCAATAAGACCGGGCTGAATCGCATGCATCTGACGGCCAAGGGGCGTGACGCGGTCGTAGCCGCCGGCGTCGCGACGGCTCGTGAACTCTTCGTCCCTCGCGTTGCGGTGGCTCTGAAAGACCTCGCTCACACCTGCTGGATCAACGACGTTTCCATCGTGCTGCGCTCCGGGACGCCGCGCGCGTTCGACACCGTGCAGCCGGCCTGGGCACTCCAGAGGTTGCTCGTCCCGGCGCCTGTGGCGATACCCGATATTTTGGCCATCCGGAAACCGAGGCCCGGCGATGCGGGACGACTTCTTTGTCTGGAAATCGATCTTGGCGGGGAACGCCTCAAGGCGACATTTATTCCGAAGCTGGGAGCCATGGCCGGGCTCCTTCTTTCGTGGGCGCAGGGGACGCCCGTCGGGATCGTCGTGCTGACCAAGGGGACGGGCCGGGCGGCGTCGCTGAAGGCACAGCTGGCCGAGGTGGGCCTGCCTGTGCCGATCGCGATCGAGATGTTGCCGCGTGAGGTCGCGCGGCCGGGGCTGGTAGCGCTCCGGGTGTTGCTGGCGATGGCGATGTAGGCCATAAGTGGTGCGAACTTGGGATGCGAAGTCGAGTTCGCGGGGTACCGCTGGCAATTGGTCTGGTTGCAGTGAGTTGTGAGGAGGGGTTACCCGTGGGGTTATCAGCGAAAAATCGAAGTTCTTCGTCGCGGCTGGTTCGGATCGGCCGAACAGGCGTGAGCGGGTTCACCATGTGGCAGAACGGCATGGAGGAAGCCCCGGTCGCTTCGCTCGCGCCCCATGGCGGAGGCTATTCGGACTACGCCGCCCTCATTGATCCGACCCCGCTCCGATCGCTCGCATGCCACATCGTCGATCCGCACCGCGATCCGAAGGGCTGGAACCTCATACAGGCGGCCGCCATCTTCGATTTCGTGTAGAGAAACGTTGTCTACGACTACTGGAAACGCGACGACGTCCACGCCTACGAGCCCACCACGATCTATCGGCTGTCCCACACCCTGAAGATCGGTCGCGGCATCTGTAGCGATCAGGCGATTCTCGTCGCCTCGCTCTTCGCGGCGCTCTTCATCCCGTGCTCGCTGATGGTCGTCGACACGCTCCTCGGCCCCCATCTCCTCACGGCGATTCCGGTCGGGAACCTCATCGCGGCGCACGTCGCCGATGCCGTCCGCCAAAGCCGTGGATCCCGCGACGGGACGCTGCGCCCCTGGATCTTCGGCGACGTCGGAATGCCGTCCACCTTCCCCGACACGGCGGCTGGGGAATACCTCGAGGACTACCCGACGCAGGTTCGGCTCGGCACGGTCTACGAATCCGGTGGGTTCTCGTATTGGAGGCGGATCATCAGCACGTGTCCGGTCCGATCTGTCTAATCGCATGTGTGAACTCTCAAGCGTCGATCCGACCGCGGATCCGAAGAAGGCCGGAGCGCTGCGGGAGAAGCTGAAGAGGTTGTTCTGGTGCGTCGTCTTCGACCGGGAGACCGGAACCATCTCATTGGATTCCTATCGGTGTCAGCGGCTCCGGGCGTGAGGAGCGACGAAACCGCTGATGTCTTGCCCGGCTGCTGCGTCCGCGTTGATCCAGCCGTCGAGCGATCGGTTGACCCTCATAAGAGCGAGTCGATGATGGAATGGACCCGAGGAATCACCGAAAATCGGAGGACGAAATGACGGAACAATCCTGGCGAGAGAGCAAGATCTTTCTCGAGGCTCTGGGCTTTCGAGCGCTGAAGCACGAAAGAACAGACCAGAGCGCCGCGACGACGTCGTGGGGCGTACGCTGGGACGAGGAGTTTGTCGCGAGGGATCTCCTCCAGAACTTCTACGACGCGAATCGGGAGCGGCTGTCGGACGTCACGGTTGACTTGAAGGACGGCCTTCTAATGGTCTCGGCGCCAGCGTCATTCGATCTCGAACCGATGTGCCGTACCCTACTCGCGTGACCGGATCAGCGACCTTTTCCGGAACCACCTATCAAGCGAAGGTTATCGCTCACATTTACGTTCATAT
>JBDSFL010000074.1:0-8818 GCA_039919545.1 Thermoanaerobaculia bacterium
AGCTGATCGCTGAACCTTCGCTCGCGGTGTCGTCGCGCGGTTCGCTGAAGCGGCGAGCCTGCGCGACCGCGCGTGCGGGAGCCCTGTTCGCCATCCTCCTGGGGGCGTCGATCCCGAGTCACCCCGCCGCCGCTCAAGCGCTCGGGCGCCCGGGTGAATCCACCGAGACGCGCTTCCGGAGCGAGATCCGCGGCCACTGGTTCGCGTGGCTGGGCGCCCAGGAGGAAGGCGACACCCTGGTGGCGCGCGCGAAGATCGAGGAGATCCTCAAGTACGCGCAGCAGATCGGGATTCGCCGGCTGTCCGATCTCGCCTTGTCGGCCACCCTGCAGGGGCGCCGCGAGCTGCTGGCGGGCAAGCCCGAGAAGGCCCGCGAGTCGTTCGAGGCCGCGATCCGTCTCGACCCCGACCTGCCGGAAGCGCGCTGGGGCTATCTCTCTGTCGGCATGGCCAACCGCAGGTGGGGAAAGCTGCCGGGGCGATTCATCGCGGCGCTTCGCGCCACCGCGCAGGATGCCGAGGCGCGCCGCGTGACCACCGCGCGTCTGATCTCCATGTTCACCCTCACGGCGGCCCTGGTGGGAGCGGCCCTCGTGCTCGTCCTCATCCTTTCGAACGCCCGAACCTATTACCACGATCTGTGGGAGCTCTCGGGTCACACGGTGCGCGGGCTCTCGCAGCACGTGGCCGCCATCGCCCTCTTCTTTGCTCCGCTGCTGGTCTCGCTCGACGTGCTGTGGTTCATGCTCGTGCTGTTCGTCTTCGAGTGGGGATATGCGCCCAGGCGTCAGCGCTTCATCACGGCGGCGGGCCTCCTCGCGATGCTGCCCTTGCTGCCGGTCGCCGACCGCATGTCGTATACGCTCGCCCTCGACGCCTCGCCCATCCTGCGCGGTGCCGAGGCGCTCGCCGAGTCGCGCTACGACCAGCGCGTCCTGGACAATGTGGAGGCCGTGAAGAACCTGCTGCCCGAGGACGCCGACGTGAGATTCCTGCTCGGACGGCTCTACCAGGCGCTGGGGCAGAACGATCGCGCCGTGACCGAGTACTCGGTGGGAAGCCAGGTGTCGTCTCGCGAGAGCCGCTGTCTCGTGAACCGCGGGAACATCCATTTCGTGGATGGCGACTTCGGCTCGGCGCAGGAGGATTTCCAGGAGGCTCTCAAGCGGGAGCCCAAGAACATCGCGGCGCGCTACAACTTGTCCCTCGTCTACGCCGAGACCTTCCGGACCGTGGACGCTGCCCAGACGCTCCAGGAGGTTCGCGCTCTGGATGCGCGATCCCTGCAGCGCTACCAGGAAGCGCCGACCTCGGTGAAGGTGGTCTCGCAGAGCTACTCGATGGAGGACGCCTCCCGGAAGATCAAGGAGCTCGAGACGGATTCGCGCAGCCGCAGGCTGCTCGGCCATTTCCGTTCCTACCGGTTCGGCGACGCCTTCAAGATTCCGCTCATCGCGGCCACGGTGCTGGCTCTCTTCGGCGCGTACTTCCTCGACCGCAAGAGGCAGTCCGGCAGGGGCTACTCGATGGAATGCCAGAAGTGCGGACGCACCTATTGCCGCCTTTGCAAGCCTCCGGGGCAGAGCGACTCGCTCTGCTCGCAGTGCGTCCACGTGTACCTCAAGAAAGACGGCGTGGCGATCGAGACCACCATGCAGAAGGTCGAGGAGGTCAAGCGCCGGCGCATCGTGGAAGACCGCTTCCGCATCCTGCTGAATCTCTGCATCCCGGGCTCGGCCGCATTTCGTGATTCGCGTCCCGTGATCGCGCTCGTGGCGCTGTCCCTCTTCGTGCTCGGGCTCGTGGCGGCCTTCGTGCGCGACCGGTTCGGCGTGATTCCCCGGCCGGAAGCGGTGCCCGCCCTCGGGATCACGCTCGTGTGGCTCGGTGTGGCGATGACGGGCTGGATCATCGGGCAAGTCACCGGACGTCCCCGTCCTCAGGTCGTGAGCTGACGATGGCGCTGGAAGGCACCCTTCGCGACTTCTCCCTGGCCGACATCCTCCAGCTGATCTCGCTGCAGAAGAAAGTAGGCCTGCTCACGCTGCGCAGCCCGGACGACACCGTGACGCTGGGCTTCGTCGAGGGGAAGCTCGTGTCCGCGGAATCCTCCGCACGCCGCATGGATACGCGCCTCGGCACCGTGCTCGTGAAGACCCACCGCCTCAGCCCCGAAGGGCTCAAGCGCGCCCTCGAGATCCAGGGTCAGACGCTGCAGCGCCTCGGCTTCATCCTGCTCAAGAACGGTTTCTGCACCAACGACGACCTGCACGACGGCCTCGACATCCAGATCAAGAAGATCGTCTACGGGCTCTTCCGGTGGACGGATGGCGACTACATCTTCGACCAGCAGGACAAGATCGACTACGACCACGACTCGGTGACGCCGATCGGCATCGAGAGCCTGCTGATGGACGGCGCCCGGATGACGGACGAATGGCCGATCATCGAGAAGGTCGTCCGCTCCGTGGACCTCGTCTACCAGAAGGTCCATGTGGGACAGCCCGTCGTCTCCGCCGATCAGGACGAGGACGTGGACGAGATGGGCGACTCGACCATGCGCAAGAGGGCCAAGGATCAGAAGGCGGGACCGATCCGGATCTCGCCCGCAGAATGGGCCGTCTACGAGCTGGTGGACGGGCGCCGCAGCGTGGCCGAGATCAACGAGCGCACGTTCCTGTCCGAGTTCGACGGCTGCAAGTCGATCTACGACCTCGTCACGCGGGGGCTCGTCGAGGAGATCAAACGCGAGAAGAGCGTCCCGGTGGAGGAAACCACCACCATGGCGATTCCGACCCAGGGGCGGCATCGCTCTCCCGTTCTCGGGGTTGCCCTGGCGGCCGGGGTCGCCGCTCTCGGCTACTTCGCCTTCGGCATGCAGTCGCTGAACCCGCTCAACCTGCTCACCGTGCCGGCGCGTTCGGTGGACATCATCGACAACCTGAACAAGTCCGTCTCGCTCCTGCGCCTTCGCCGGCTGACCGAGGCGGTGGACACCTACTACCTGACCTCCGGAAAGTACCCCCAGTCGCTCGACGTGCTGGTGAACTCCGACCTCGTGTCGCAGCCCGAGCTGCTCGACCCCTGGGGCCGGAGGTACCGCTACATCCTCACCTTGCAGCTGGAGAAGTACTACCTGGTGGGCTTCGACCAGAGTGGAAAGACCGACACGGATCTCTTTTTCTCGAACAATTTCAAGGGCGGAGTCTCTGCGTCTCCCGGTTCCAAGCTGAAATTGAACAAAGATGTCGTTGTACTGGAGTGACTTACAATATCTTCATTGCTACTGAAGATAATGCTTCAGGTTAAACTTGACAAGATGACGCTAAGGTTTTAGATTGTCCTCCGGACCTCGAGAGGGTCAGGAGGAAATCGAACATGAGCAAGATCATCGGAATCGACCTGGGCACGACCAACAGCGTCGTCGCCGTTCTCGAAGGCGGATCCCCGGAAGTCATCCCGAACTCCGAGGGCGGCCGGACCACACCGTCCGTGGTCGCCTCCACCAAGTCGGGCGAGCGTCTGGTGGGGCAGGTCGCCAAGCGGCAGGCCGTGACCAACCCCGAAAACACCGTCTATTCGATCAAGCGCTTCATGGGCCGCCGCTTCGAGGAAGTGAGCGACGAGATGAAGATGGTGCCCTACAAGGTCGTTCGCTCGGGCAACGGCGACGTGCGTATCACCATGGGCGGCAAGGAGCTCTCGCCCCCGGAGATCTCCGCCATGATCCTCACGAAGCTGAAGGAAGCCGCCGAGGCGCACCTGGGCGAGAAGGTGGACCGAGCCGTCATCACGGTGCCTGCCTACTTCAACGACGCCCAGCGGCAGGCCACCAAGGACGCCGGCCAGATCGCCGGCCTGAAGGTGGAACGCCTCGTGAACGAGCCCACCGCGGCCGCCCTGGCCTATGGCCTCGACAAGAAGAAGAACGAGACGATCGCCGTGTACGACTTCGGCGGCGGAACGTTCGACATCTCCATTCTCGAGGTGGGCGAGGGTGTGGTCGAGGTCAAGTCCACGAACGGCGACACGCACCTGGGCGGTGACAACATCGACCAGCGCATCGTCGACTGGCTCCTCACCGAGTTCAAGAAGGACCAGGGCATCGATCTCGGCAAGGACGCCATGGCGATCCAGCGTCTGAAGGAAGCGTCGGAGACGGCGAAGATCGAGCTCTCGACCACGGCCGAGACCGACATCAACCTGCCGTTCGTCACGGCGGATGCGTCCGGCCCCAAGCACATGAACGTGCGGCTCTCGCGCGCCAAGCTCGAGTCGCTGGTCGACGACATCGTCCAGAAGTCCATCGGCCCCTGCCGCATCGCGTTGAAGGACGCGGGGATCGACGCGAGCAAGATCGACGAGGTCGTGCTCGTGGGCGGCCAGACCCGCATGCCGCGGATCCAGCAGCTCGTGAAGGACTTCTTCGGCAAGGAGCCCCACAAGGGCGTGAACCCGGACGAGGTCGTGGCCATCGGCGCCGCCATCCAGGGCGGCGTGCTGGCGGGCGACGTGAAGGATCTGCTCCTGCTCGACGTGACACCGCTCTCGCTGGGCGTCGAAACGTACGGGGGCGTGATGACCAAGCTCATCGAGCGGAACACCACGATTCCGACGAAGAAGTCCGAGGTCTTCTCGACCGCTGCCGACGGACAGACCTCCGTGGAGATCAAGGTGCTCCAAGGAGAGCGCGAGATGGCGGCCGACAACAAGCTCCTGGGGGTCTTCTCGCTGGTCGGGATCCCGCCTGCGCCCCGTGGCATGCCGCAGATCGAGGTCGGCTTCGACATCGATGCCAACGGCATTCTCAACGTGAACGCGAAGGATCGCGGCACGGGCAAGGAGCAGAAGATCACGATCACCTCCTCCTCGGGTCTGGACAAGAACGAGGTCGAGAAGTTGGTTCGGGAGGCCGAAGCCAACTCGAGCGAGGACAAGAAGCGGCGCGATGCGGTGGAGGCCAAGAACCAGCTCGACTCGCTGATCTACTCCACGCAGAAGCTGCTCGAGGAGAACGGCGACAAGGTCCCCGCCTCCGAGAAGGCGACGGTCGAGAGCGCGCTGGCCGATGCGAAGAAGATCTTCGAGACGCAGTCGAACGACGGCGAGGCGCTGAAGAAGGCGGTCGCCGATCTGCAGAAGGCCAGCTACAAGATCGCCGAGGCGCTGTACAAGACCGCGCCCGAAGCGGCCACGACGGGCGAGGGCCCGGGCACGCCGTCCGGTGCGGAAGCCGGCGACGGGGCGGGCAAGGACGACGTGATCGATGCCGAGGTCGTGGAGGAAAAGAAGTAAGCTTCTTTCCCGGATTCGGGGACTCCTCTCATGCCGACGCGAAATGACAATGAAGGGGCCCGGCGCTCGCGCCGGGCCCCCGGTACTGCCGGCCCGAGCGGTCCGGTGGACGAGTCGTACGTCCTGATCGGCGTCGTGGCCCGACGCTTCGGCGTCCATCCCCAGACCCTGCGCCTCTACGAGCGGGAAGGCCTGATCCGCCCCGCACGCTCGAGCGGAAACACGCGCCTCTACGACCTCGAGACGGTGGAGCGGCTCGAGATCATCCTCACCCTCACGCGCGATCTCGGCGTGAATCTGGCGGGTGTGGAGGTCATCCTCGACCTGAGATCGCGCCTGGCCAAGATGGAGGGCGAGGTGGGCCGCATGATGGACGCCGTTCGCGCGGTGGCCGCCGAGCGCGCCTCCCGGGCGGGCGGGGGCCCCGCGAACGCCCTGGCCGTCAGGCCCCGCGGCGCCATCGTGCTGCGGTAGGAGCGTCTCGCCACGCGGCTCGGACACCTCGCTGCCCCTGTCGAAACGATTGTGTTCGGCGGCGCTGGACCCATAATCGAATCGCTGTGGCTCTGAGACGCCGAACCGACGACGACTCGAGGGCTCTCCGGAAGTATCTGGAGGATATAGCCCGTTACCCGACGCTCACGCCTGATCGGGAGAAGGAGCTTGGGCGGCTCATCCAGAATCCGGAGACGAGCGATGAGATCCGCAAGGAGAGCATCGACGAGCTCGTGCGCGGCAATCTCCGCTTCGTGGTCTCGTACGCGAAGCGCTTCCATTCTCCGGACGTCTCCTTCCTCGACCTGATCAACGAAGGGAACATCGGGCTGATCCAGGCGGCCAAGCGCTTCGATGCCGAACGGAACGTGAAGTTCATCACCTACGCGGTCTGGTGGGTGCGGCAGGCCATCTCCCACGCGCTCTCGGAGCAATCGGGCGCGCTGCGCCTGCCCCACAAGCAGGCGACCCTGCATTCCCGCGTGGCGCGTGTGAAGGAAGCGCTGTCGCGAGCGCTCGGCCGCGAGGCCTCCGTCGAGGAGGTGGCCAAGGATGCGGCGCTCACGCCCGCGGAAACGCAGGCGCTGCTCTCGATGTCGCGCAAGTCCGAATCGCTCTCCGTGACCTACGGAATGGAAGAGGAACGCACGCTCGAAGACACGCTGGAGCAGACGAGCGTGGCCGCCGCGGACGTGGAGCTGCTGAAGCAATCGAGCATCGAAGAGACCAGAAAGCTGCTCCAGGAGCTGCCGAAGAAAGAGCGAGCCGTGCTCTGCCGGCGGTTCGGCATTCCGGAAGACGACGCCGACGGCGAGAAAGAGCCGATGACGCTGCAGGAGATCGGGGAGGAGCTGAAGCTCTCGCGCGAGAGGGTGAGGCAGATCGAGGCGCAAGCAATCGCGCGGATCAAGCGAACGATGAAGCACAAGGCGCTGAAGGCGTTTCTGAACTGACTCCGGGCGACCCTTCGGAGCGTGAGCTGCCTCGTGAGCGATGTTCGAAGCGCACGAGCCGGATCGACCTCGTGTACGACGTTCTCCGACACGGCGCTCTCCGACTAGAATCCCGCCGTGGCCTCTGAATTTCCAGAACCCGAGCCTTCGTGCCCCGTCTGCAAGGGCTTCGGTGTGCTCGAGAGCTCCGATGGACGGCGCCTCGTGCCCTGCCGTTGCCGCGAGGGGAACGAGCGCGAGGAGCGTCGGCGCGGCGCGAAGATTCCCGAGCGCTATCGCGTCTGCTCTCTCGCCAATTACAACGGCATCACGGATTCCCAGCGGGCGGCCAAGGCGCTCGCGCGCCGTTTCGTCGAGTCGTTTCCCGCGGTCGATGCGGGGCTCCTGATCGTGGGCCCCGTCGGGGTGGGGAAGACCCACCTGGCCACCGCGATGCTCGCCGAGCTGGTGGATACGCGCGCCGTGCGCGGCCTCTTCGGCGACTTCACCGAGCTGCTCGAGCGAATCCAGGGGACGTTCGGCCGCAGCGGCGAGGAGAACGCCGACGACATCCTCGCCCCGTACCGCGATGCCGAGCTGCTGGTGCTCGACGAGCTCGGCGCGCGCCGCCCCACCGACTGGGCGCGCGACGTGCTGTACGGCCTCCTGAACACGCGGTACAACCGCCGACGGCTCACGATCCTGACGACGAACTACGGCGACGTGCCGGAGAAGCCCGGTGGCGAGAGCCTGGAGCTGCGCGTGGGCGCCACGGTGCGCAGCCGGCTCTCCGAGATGTGCCAGCTGGTCGCCATCTCGGGCCCGGATTTCCGGCGTGAAGTGAAGCAGGGACGCGCTTTCGCGTGACCGAGCCGGGCCCGGTTTTCTCGAGCCTGAAGCGAGGCGTGCTCGCCGTCGCCGCAAACCCCGCCCTCATCATCGCGCCCGTCGTCATGGCCGTGAGCACCGTGGTCGGGATCCTGATCTGCGTGGGCGCCCTGATCCTGCCGATCGGTCCCCTGCTGGCGCAGGTCGTCGGTTCGCTGGTCCGTGGCGACCGCGAACAGCTGCGGACGTTCCCGTCCCGCATCGTGGAGGGGCTGCTCGTGAGCCCGGTCCTGCTCATCCTCTCGCTGCTCGTGGTGCTGGCGGTGGTGATCCTCTTCTCGCTGCTGGCCAGCTATCTGAACGCCGGCATGGCAGCGGTGCTGGTTTCCGCCGACGCGCTGGCTCCGCGGGGCGCCCGCGAGCGTGGCGCTTTCCACGTGGACGCCCTCGGCATCTTCCGTCAGCGCGCGCGCGATACCTTCGGGCGGTTCTTCGGGCTGCTGAACCTCTACGGTCTCGCCGTCGTCGTCCTGATGGGGCTGTTCGTCGTCGCGGTCGTGGCGCTGGCCGTGGGGGTGATGCAGGGGAAATTCGCGCTCGGGATTCTCCTGGTGCTCGCTTCGGTCCCCATCGTCGTCGCCGGATCGGCTCTGCTGCGCCTGGCGAACGTCGCGACATCCCGCGTGCTGTCGGCCACCGACCTCCCGCTGCTCGATGCGGTCGGGGCAGGCCTCGAGGACATGAAGCGCACTCCGGGCGCTTCGATCGGCCTGTTCCTGATGTGGATCGCGGGGTCGCTCGCCCTCTCTGCGATTTTCTCCGTGCCGCGCCTGCTCGTCGGATTCGTGCTGCTGGACGCGAGCGGGCTGCGGTGGGACCGGATCGCCGTGAATCTCATCTCGATCCTGGCCGAGTGGCTCGTGCTCGGATTTCTCCAGCTCGCGATGACGGGAGCGTTTTTCTCTCTGTGGAACCCCGCGCGGAGCGGTACGGGCGCCATCATCATCGACCCGTTCGCCGAGCTCGCGGCGGTTCCGGCCGCTCCGCCGATCGCGTTCGGACCGGATAGCCCACCGCCCAACACCGCCGAGCCGGAACCGACCGCATGAGTTCGGCCGGCCGCGTGCGTCCGGCGGTGGCCGACCTTTTCTCCGCGGACGCACGTGCGTTCATTCCGTCGCCGATCCGCGCCCTGGCGTACCTCATCAACGATCCCACGATCATCTCGTTCGCCGCGGGAGTGCCCAACCCCGGCACCTTTCCCGCGG
>JBDSFL010000112.1:0-11174 GCA_039919545.1 Thermoanaerobaculia bacterium
CCGATGTACGGTCCCAGGATGCGGTTCACGAGGAAGCCGGGCGCGTCTTTCACCACGACTGGGGTCTTCCCCATCTTCTTGGCGAGATCGAAGATGGTGGCCGTGACCGTGGGATCGGTCTTCTCGCCATAGATGACCTCGACGAGCGGCATCTTGTGCACGGGGTTGAAGAAGTGCATCCCCACCACGCGCTCGGGGCGCGTCGCGGCGGCGGCGATCTGCGTGATCGGGATCGTCGAGGTGTTCGACGCGAAGATCGCGTCGGTTGAGGCGACGGCTTCCCATTCCTTCAGCACGGACTGCTTGACAGCCAGCTTTTCGAGCACCGCTTCGATGGTGATGTCGCAGCTCTCGAAGCCGCGATAGTCCAGCGAGCCGGAGAGGAGCGCCATCTTTCCGCTGAACTCCGCGCGCGTCATGCGCCGCTTCTTCAGCTTCTCCTTCCAGATGCGCGCGGCCGCTGCGTAGCCGCCGGCCAGCGGCTCGGGCTTGATGTCTTTCATGCGCGTCGGGTAGCCCTTGTCGGCCGCCAGCTGCGCGATGCCGCCTCCCATGATTCCCGCTCCCAGCACGCCCACGCGGCGGATCGCGCGCGGCTTCACTCCGGCGGCGACGCCCGTCTCCTTCTTCACCTCTTCCATCTGGAAGAAGAGGTTGATGAGGTTGCGCATCACGGGCGTGCCGATGAGCCGCTCGGCGGCGGCGACCTCGGTTTCGAGCGCCTGGGCAAACGGCATCGAGAAGCCCTTCTCGACGGCCGCCAGCGCCTCGAGCGGTGCCGGGTATTGCCCCTTGGTCTCTTTCAGGACGGCCGCCTTGGCCTTCGAGAAGACGACGCTGCGTCCGATGCCTTCCAGGAGCTTCTCCTGGAACGATGCTGGCCGCACACGCTCGGGAGCGCCTCCCGGCCCCGAATTGGCGCGCTTCTTCGTTCCGAACTTGCCGCGAGCGAATGTGCGCGCGTACTCGAGGAGGATGGTCTGGGGCACGACCTCGTCGACGAGGCCAGCGCGCTTGGCTCGCTTTCCGTCGAGCGTCTTTCCCGCCAGGATGATGTCGAGCGCGCCGGCGAGCCCGATCATGCGCGGAAGGCGCGTCGTTCCGCCCCACGCCGGGAGGATCCCGAGCTTCACTTCCGGGAGGCCGATCTGGGTCTTCTTCGAGTCGGACGCGAGGCGCCAGTCCATGGCGATCACCGTCTCGCAGCCGCCTCCCACGCAGGCGCCCTCGATGGCCGCGATGGTGGGAAAGGGCAGGTTCGCGAGCTTACCGAACACCTGGTGTCCCCGGCGCACGCCGTCTTGCGCGAACGTGGCATCCGCCTGCGCGATCTCGTTCACATCCGCGCCGGCGATGAAGATGTCCGGCTTGGCGGAGACCAGGAGCAGCGCCTTGATGCCGGGCCGCCCCGGCAGATCGCTGAGCAGGGCGTCGAGCTCTTCCATCACGGCACGCGAGTACTTGTTCACTTTTTCGCCGGGGCAGTCGAACGTGAGGACGGCAAGGCCGTCTGGCTCCACCGAGAGCTGGAAGGCTTTCGCGGGGGCGTTCTCCTTCGTGCGCAGCGAGCGATCGCCATGAGCGGACGCCAGCGGAGCGACTTCGGCGCGGGCCGCCATCACGCGGCCTCGAGGATGATCGAGGCGCCCTGGCCTCCGCCGATGCAGAGCGTGGCGAGCCCGTTCCGCACGCTGCGCCGGCGCATCTCGAGCAGCAGGGTGAGGATGAGGCGCGTCCCCGAGCAGCCCACCGGGTGCCCAAGCGCGATCGCTCCCCCGTTCACGTTCAGGATCTCTTCATCGATGGCTCCGAGCGCGGGATCGGCCGCGAAGGCCGCGAGATTCGCGAGCACCTGCGCCGCGAACGCCTCGTTCATCTCGACCAGGCCGATGTCTTTCATGGAGGAGAATCCCGCTCGCTTCAGGGCGATGGGCGTGGAACGCGAAGGGCCGAGACCCATCCGCTCCGGCTCCAGGCCCATGAAGCCCCACGAGGCGATGCGGCCGAGCGGCGAGAGGTTGTGCGCCTTGACGTATTCCTCGGAAGCCACGACGACGGCGGCGCCGCCGTCGGTGATCTGAGACGAGTTGCCGGCGGTCACCGTGCCGAACTTCCGGTCGAAGTAGGGCTTCAGCTTCCCGAGCGCCTCGAGCGTCTGGCCTTCGCGGATGCCATTGTCGGCCAGGGCGAGGCGGTCGAAATCAGGCGGGAGCGGGACGGGGGTGATCTCCTCGCCCAGCTTCGCGCGCGCAGCCGCGGCCCGCAGGTGGGAGCGAAGCGCGAATTCATCCTGTACCAGCCGCGAGAGATGCCCTTCCTTGGCCAGGATCTCGGCGGTGTCGCCCATGCCCATGTCGCACACGGGATCGTTGAGCCCTTCTTTCAGGCCGATCACCGGATTGAAGAGCTCGCCCCAGGGCATCTTGGCCAGCGCGCCCACGCGGTCTCCGGCGGACTTCGCCATGCCCGCCTTGGCAAAGACGGCCTTCACTGAATCGCGATACAGGAACGGAATCTGCGTCATGTTCTCGACGCCGCCCGCGAGCACGACGTCCGCCTCGCCGGTCTGGATCAGGCGCGCGGCCTGGACGACGGCCTCGATTCCGGAAGCGCAATTGCGCGATACGGAATGCGCAGGCCTCTCCTTCGGCACACCCGCCTTCATCGCAATGACGCGGGCGATGTTGGCCGCGTCCACCGGGGTCGCGATGTTGCCGAAGATGGCCTGATCGATCGCGGCCGGCTCGACTCCCGAGCGTGCCATCGCCTCGACAGACGCCGCACGGCCCAGCTCGGCGGCCGACACGGTGAGGAAGTCGGTACCGGCCCGCATGAACGCCGTACGGGCACCATTCAGAACAAAGACGGCACGTGTCACTTGGAAACCTTCTTTCTCTTCGGTGCGGAGGCGGGAGACGCCTCCCGGCTCGCGAAACCCTGGAGCAGCGTTCCCACGAGCAAGGGCCCATTGGCGGCAGGAAAAGCCTCTCCGGAGAGAAGCCACTCGGACATGATCTCGTCGGCGGCGCCAAAAAGGATGCGCACGGCGAGGCGGGGATCGAGGTCGGCGCGCAGCTCGCCCCGCTCGACGCCATCTCGCAGAACCGCTTCGAGGAGCCGGAAATACTCGACCAGCTTCGACCGTGAGAAGCGCTCGACGAGCCGGGCGCTGCGGCGCAGCTCGATCTGGAAGACGGACGCGAGGTCGCGGTCCGAGGTCAGAAACGAGATGTGCAGCTCGAGCATCCGGACGAGCCTCTCGGATGCGGGAGCCTCGGAGAAACGGATCGTCCTTCCATCTTGAAGAACCTCGTCCATGGTCTCGTCGAAGATGACGCCGAGCAGGTCTTCCTTGTTCTTGAAGTAGAGGTAGACGGTTCCTTCCGCCACCTTGGCGGCCGAAGCGATCTCGGCGATCCGGGCCTCGTGAAACCCGCGGCGGCCGAATACCCGGATGGCGGCCTTCAGGATTCGCTTGCGCTTCTCGGGGTCGGCGCCGGAGAGGGTGCGGGGCTCGGCGGCATCGTCATCCGACGTGCGATTCGAGGCGGTTCTGGTTGGTGAATGAGCCATCACTCATAATTCTAGAGAATTCAACGGGGACGTCAAGAAAAAGAATGAGCCTCGGATTTCGGAGGGACTCGGCACTCCGATGTGAAGTCCCCGAACTTCGAAACGCCCCGCATCCGGAGATCGGCGTCCGCCGAACGCTCCGCTGGATACGAAAGTGAGCAATTCGCCGGCGGGCGGCTTGCCCGAGGAAGGGCGAAGGCCTTCAGCCTCGAGGAAGGAAGGAGCCGTCTCCTTCCCTCCTCGATGGAATCGTTACCCGATCAGTCCGATCCTGCGTAGAGCCCGTCGATCACCGACTTGTACTTCTGGTCGATGATCCGGCGCTTCACCTTCAGGGTCGGCGTCAGCTCCCCTTCTTCGATCGAGAGCTCTCTCGAGAGCAGCGCGAACTTGCCGATGATCTGCTCGTGCGCCTTGCCCTTGTTCCAGGTCTCGATGGTCTTCTGGTAGAGGCCGCGCACTTTCGGATCCACGAGGAGCTCGTCGGTGGTCTTCGCGTTCACGCCGTTGCTCTTCGCCCATTCCGCCAGCTTCTCGAAGTTGGGCACGATCAGGCAGGTCAGGAACTTGCGGCGGTCGCCGATCAGCACCGGCTGCGAGATGAACGGATCGCCCTTCAGGAAACCTTCGATCGGCGCGGGCGCGATGTTCTTGCCATTCGAGTTGACGAGAATTTCCTTCTTGCGGTCCGTGATCTTCAGGAAACCGTCCTCGTCGAACATGCCGATATCGCCGGTGTGAAACCAGCCGTCTGCGTCGATGGCTTCTTTCGTGGCCTCGGGTTTGTTCAGATAGCCCTTCATGATGTTCGGGCCGCGCGCGAGGATCTCTCCGTCGGGCGCGATCTTCGCCTCGACTCCGGGGACGATCTTTCCCACGGAACCCAGACGCCATGCCGTGGGGCTGTTCAGCGCGATCACGGGGCTCGTCTCCGTCAGCCCATAACCCTCGTAGATCTGAACTCCCACCGCCCAGAAGAACTCGGCGAGATCTTTCGCCAGGGGCGCTCCCCCCGAAATTGCGTACTTGAATCGGCTTCCCAGAGCTCCCCTGATCTTCCGGTACACGAGGCGCTCGAAGGCGAAGTGCTTCAGCGCCAGGATCGCACCCGGAGTCTTGTTCGCGATCTTGAGCTCCAGCACTTCCTTGCCGACCGCGATGGCCGCGGCGAAGAGCTTCTTCTTGGCGGGGCTCGCCTTCTCGGCGTTCTCCTGGATGCGCGCGTAGACTTTTTCGTAGACGCGCGGCACCGCACCGAAGCAGGTGGGGTGGATCTCCTGCAAGTTGTCGCGCAGCTTCTCGATCGATTCGGCGTAGGCGATCGTCGCGCCGCGGTGGAAATAGCAGTATTCGATGAGACGCTCGAACACATGTGAGGTGGGCAGGAAGGACAGCGCCACCTCGTCGTCACCCAGAGGCAGGATCGAGCAGCCGGCCAGCATGTTCGAGACGAAGTTCCCGTGCGTGAGCATCGCCCCTTTGGGCTCGCCTGTGGTCCCCGATGTGTAGATCAGCGTGGCGAGCTCATCGGGCTGCCGGGACAATGCCCGCTTGTCGAACGCCTCAGGGTCTGCGGCCAGCGCCTTGCGGCCTTCCTCGAGCACCGACTCGAAGCGTTTCACCTCGAGGGGGTTCGGGTCGTCGAAGGAGATGACGGTCGTGAGCTTCGGGCAGTTCGGCTGCGAGTCGAGGATCTTGGTCAGCTGCGTGACGTTGGACGCGAACGCCACGGTCGCGCCGCTGTCTTTCAGCAGGTACTCGACCTGATCCGCCATCATCGTCGGGAAGATGGGCACCAGCACGGCGCCGTAGCACTGGCAGGCGAAATCCACGATGGACCACTCGGGGCGGTTCTCGGACAGGAGCGCCACGCGGCCGCCCTGCTCCACGCCGAAGAGTCCCAGAGCGGCCGAGATTGCCCGCACCTGCTCCGTGAACTCTCGCGCGGAGATGGGCTGCCAGCGCCCTTCCTTCTTGACCAGGAAGAGATCGGGCTTGTCGCGCTTCTCGACTTCCCGAAAAACGTCGACCAGAGTCCTTGCGTTCATGGAGCCTCCCACTTCGGAATCGCGCGATTATAGGGAACACCGTGAAAACAGGCGGAATGCGAAACTACCGGGGATGGCTCTTGCACTCACACTCCTTTCCGTCTTCACGCTCGTCGGCCTCGTCCTCTCCGTCGCGTCGGGCTGGGCGCTTTCGCATGCGCTCGGCACGAACCTGACGGCCGCCAGGCACATCGCGGTCGCCGTGCCGACCGTCCTGTTCTCGCTCTTCACCCAGTCGATGATTCTCTTCTTCTTCATCGGCACGGGGAAGCTCCTGAAAGAAGCGGCCGCCGCACGGCCCGACGAGGCAGGCCGTCTCTACATCCTTTCCAAAGTGCGTGAGATGAAGATGCGCACGTCTTCCATCGCCACGTTCGCCCCGCTCAGCATCCTGGTCGCGGGTCTCCTGGGCGTGACGGCTCACACCGGGAAGACACCCGTGTGGCTGCACCTCTGGACCGGGATCCTCGCCGTGCTGCTCCACGTGGTCGCCTTCGGGAAGGAAGTTTTCGCGATGGCCGAGACGAACCAGCTGATGGACGAAGCCTCGACGCTCGTCCCGCCTGCAGCGAGCACCGCCGCCGGCACGCCGTGACCGTGGCTCTGGCCACCGGTGCGGGGCACCGGCTCGGACGTGAATTCGCGCTCGGGCTGGGGCGTGCGGGCTACACGGTCGCCGTCCACTACCGAACGAGCCGCGGCGATGCGGAGGAGACGGTGCGCCTTCTGGCGGCGAGCGGCGCCAGCGGCGAGTGCTTCCAGGCCGACCTGGCGCTCGACGGGAGCCCCGAAGCTCTCGTCGCCGCCGTGCTTCAGCGCTTCGGCCGGCTCGACGCGATCCTCCACGCCGCTTCCCCGTGGATCGAGAAGCCGCTCGCGGACTTCACCAGCCAGGATTGGGCGGCCACCTTCGACGCGGGGCCCAGAGCCGCTTTCTTCCTGGCGCAGGCGGCCGAGCCGGAATTGCGCAAGAATTCCGGCTCGATTCTCCTGATCTCGGACGTGGCCGCCGTGAAGGCCTGGCCGAAGCTCGTGCCCCATTGCGCGGCGAAGGCCGCGATGAATTCTCTCGTCGCGAACCTCGCGGTCGCGCTCGGCCCCGAGGTGCGCGTGAACGGCATCGCCCCCGGCGTCGTGCTCCCGCCTGATGGCTTTCCTGTCGAGAAGCTTCAGCGCATCGTCGGAAAAACGCCCCTTCGCCGGGAGGTGACCGTGCGCGATCTGGTCGACCTCGCGATGGCCGTCCTCACGAACGCATCGATGACCGGGCAGGTCGTCACCGTGGACGCCGGCCTCTCGATCTCCTGATCAGGCGTCCGCGGACGCCGTGACGGCCGCGGGCTCGAACTCGCGCGCCTCTTCGGCGAGCCTCCGTGCGAACGCGCGCGCGAACTCGATGCGATCGTGTGCCAGCTCGCGTGCGGCCGCCGTCGCGAACGTCACGCCGTTCATCCGGCTCTCGATCTCTTCTGCCAGCTCGAGCAGCGTCATCCGCTCCTTCGTCCCCTGCACCAGCGCCTCGGTGACGCCGTAGGCACCCACGGTCTCGAGGAGCAGCGCGTCGTGAACGAGCCTTTCCTCGAAAGTTCTCGGGTCCGTCTCCACACGCCCCAGAGAACGCTGCAGCAGCTGTAGCTCTCCCGCCGGCACTCCCACAGAACCGAGCAGCAGGTCGGTCCGTCCGCCGTTCGAGATCCGCCCCTTGGCCACGCGCACGAAGCAGGCGACGAGGAAGAGATGCCCTTCATCGGCCAGCTGGCCCGGCTCGCCGGTGCGCGTGATCTGCAGGAGGCGCTCGACGATGGCGAGGCGCCTCTCCACGAATCCGAACTCGGTCATGCCGTCGAGGCTCACCGAGAGCGGGCGCACGAACTCCAGGATCTGCTTCTTGGAACGAGGGTCCAGGTCGAACGACACGGCATAATCATAGTGGGCAGCCGATGCAGGTGAGACGCGACGTGAAAATTCGTCCGCAGGACGATCAGGGAGGGCGCGTTCCGCCCGGTCAGGTCGTCACGCGCGCGTGGCCGGTGCTGCATCATGGCGAGATCCCCGACATCGATCTTTCGACCTGGCGGCTCTCGGTCGACGGCCTCGTGGAGAACCCGCAATCCCTTTCCTGGGACGAGCTGTCGGCCCTTCCGAGGGAGGAGCGCCGGAACGACGTCCACTGCGTGACGCACTGGACCAAGCTCGACAATGTCTGGGAGGGCGTCTCCGTTCGGGCCCTGCTCGCGCTCGTCCGCCCGCTCCCCGAAGCGCGCTACGTGCTGCAGAAAGCGGTCGGAGGGTGGACGACGAACGTGACTCGCGAGGATCTGGAGCGGCCGGGGAACATCCTGGCGTTCTCGCACGCGGGGCAGCCGCTCACGCGCGAGCACGGCTGGCCCTGCCGGCTCGTCATCCCCCACCTCTATTTCTGGAAAGGGGCCAAGTGGATCTCGGGGCTCACGTTCCAGTCTCACGAAGAGGCGGGTTTCTGGGAACAGAATGGCTATCACAGGCACGGGGATCCGTGGAAAGAAGAGAGGTTTCGTGAGGACTGGTAAGAAATTTTCCACGACCTTCGCATTTTCGTTCGCCGCCCTGACGCTGCTGGCTGCCTGCGCTGCGCTCCTTTCGTGCGGGCGCCCCGAGAAGGTCGCCGATCCCGTCGGCTTCAAGGTCGCGCTCCTCACTCCGGGTCCGATCTCGGACGCGGGATGGAACGCCGGAGCGTATGAAGGCCTCAAGGCCATCGAGAAGCAGCTCGGCGCCACGATCTCCCACGTGCAGGTGAAATCGCCGTCCGAGTTCGAGGAGCATTTCCGCGCGTATGCGTCTCAGGGCTACGCGCTCTGCTTCGGCCACGGCTTCGAGTTCCAGGACGCCGCCGCGCGCGTGGCCCCGCAATACCCGAAGACCGTCTTCGTCACCACCTCCGGCTCCCGTACCGCGCCGAACTTCGCCCCCATCGTGTTCGAGCTCGAGCAAGCCGCGTATCTCTGCGGGCTCGTGGCAGGGCGCATGTCCAAGAGCGCGAAGGCCGGCATGGTCGGCGGAGTCGAGCTGCCTTCCATCAAGTCCACGTTCCTCGCGTTCGATGCCGGACTCAAGGCGGGCAATCCAGGAGCCAAGGCCATCCCCGTCTTCACGGGCTCGTTCGAGGACGTGGCGGGCGCCAAGACGGCGACGCTCGCCCTCGCGGACCAGGGTGCCGACTTCATCTTCCAGAACGCCGATGCGGCCGCGCTCGGTGTCTTCCGCGCCGCCACGGAACGGGGCATCTACGCCTTCGGCACGAACCGCGATCAAAACGCGCTCGCGCCCTCGATCATCGCGTCCGCCGTCCTCGACCTGCCGCGCGCCTTCGTGGAGACCGCGAGCCGCGTCAAGGAAAAGCGCTTCGACGGCAAGCCGCTCCGCTACGGACTGAAGTCAGGCGTCGTGTCTTTCGTCTTCAACCCGGCGCTCGTGGGCAAGGTGCCCGCGCCCGTGGTCGACGAGGTCGAGCAGACGCGGAAGAAGATCGAAGCCGGTACGCTGGTCGTTCCCCGCGGCAACTTCTGATGGGTGATGGAGTTTCGGCGCCGGCGTCGCTGGAGCTCCTCGGGATCCAGAAGCGATTCGGCGCCACGCAGGCGCTGGCCGGCGCCGACCTCTCCCTCCATCGGGGAGAGATCCACGCCCTCCTCGGCGAGAACGGCGCGGGGAAGTCGACGCTCGTCGCCATCGCGGCGGGCTTCCTGTCGCCCGGAGGCGGTCGGCTGCTCCGCGACGGCAAGCCCATCTCGTTCGCGAACCCACGCGAGGCCGCGCTTGCCGGAATCGCGCTCGTCCCGCAGCACGACCGGCTGGTCGATGCAGCGACGGTGGCCGAAAACGTCGCGCTCCTCGACCCGAGCACACCGTTCTTCGAGCGTCCAGCGGCCCGCCGCGACCGCGTGAAGCGCATCGCCAAGCGTTTCTCCCTCGATCTCGGTCCACCCGATGCGCTCGCCGCGGAGCTGCCGGTGGGGACGCGGCAGCGCATCGGCATCGCGGGCGCGCTGCTGCTCGAGCCCGAGATCCTGATTCTCGACGAGCCCACCGCTGTGCTCGCGCCCGGGGAAGCCTCGGCCCTCTTCGCCAGCCTGCGCGAACGGGCGCGGACAGGCACCTGCGTCGTCCTGATCACGCACCGCATCGGCGAGGTCTTCGCGGCGGCCGATCGCCTGACACTCCTGTCACGCGGCGTGAGCGTGAAGACCTGCATCCTCGACGACACGAGTCCCGAGGAGATCGCCGGTTTGCTGATGGGGGGCGAGAGCCGCGCTGCGTCCGCTGCTCAGCCTCGGACGCCGGCTTCCGAAGCGTCCCACGAGGCACCCTCCAGCCCGGTTCCAGTCTCCGCAGCTCCGGCGCTGCGGCTCGACGAATTTCGACCCGCGCGCTCGAACGCTCCCCCGCTCTCGCTCCTCGTGCAGCCCGGTGAGCTTCTCGTCCTGCTGGCCATCGACGGCAATGGCGCCGACGAGATCGCCTCCGCGGTTGCCGGCGTTCGGCCGGGCCACGGGCGGATCGAGCTCGGAGGTCTGCGCATTCCGGCCGGCCGTCCGCGCCGGTTCCGCGAGGCGGGGGGCGGTTTCATCCCGGCCGACCGCCGCTCCGAGGGGCTCGTGCCCGAGCTGTCCATCGCCGAGAATCTCGACCTCACCGCGTCCACGGGCTGGCTGCTCGACCGCAAGCGTTCCCGGGCGCGCGCCGAGATCCTCGCCCTCGAGTTCCGCGTGCGCGGCGCCGGCCCCGACTCCTCGGCCGGGCAGCTCTCCGGAGGGAATCAGCAGAAGCTGCTCCTGGCCCGCGAACTGTCGCGCGAGCCGCGGCTCCTCGTGGCGATTCATCCGACGCGCGGTCTCGACATCGCTTCCACCGGGGAGGTCCAGGAACGGCTGCGGTCCCTCGTCAAGGCGGGAGGCGCCGCTCTCATCGTGACCGCCGATCCTGAAGAGGCTCAGGCCCTCATCGGAACGATCCGGGTCGTCTATCGGGGCACGCTGAGCTCGCCGTTTCCGCACGACGTCCCGATCGAGGTTCTCGGACGTCGGATGGCGGGGCTGGCGGCGTGAGGCCCTCCACCACGTTCGATCGAGCCTTTCCCGCCTTCGTCGTCCTCGCGGTCACGGCGGCGATCTCCGCGCTGCTCGTGCGGCTCGCGGGCGCATCTCCTCTCGCCGCCCTCGAATCGCTGGCTCGCGGGTCTCTCGGCTCGAGGGCCGCCTTCGGCGAGACCCTCGTGCGCGCCACGCCGCTCATCCTGACGGCGCTCGGCACCGTCATCGCGTTCCGTTCGGGCGTGCTGAACATCGGCGTGGAAGGTCAGTTCCTGGTCGGTGCCGCGGCGGCCGCCGCCGTCGGGCCCGCGTTCGATGCGTTGACTCTTGGCAATTTCGGCACGGCCGCCTGGCCGGCGCGTCTGGCCCTGCTCACGGCGGCGGCGCTGGCGGGCGCGCTCTTCACCCTGCCCGCGGCGTGGCTCGCCGAGAAAAGAAACGTCCCGGTGGTCCTCTCCACCATCCTGCTGAACCTCGTGGC